>CANQLO010000006.1 GCA_947624715.1 uncultured Clostridia bacterium | reverse complement strand
GGATACCAACAGCAAAATAACATGGGATACCAACAGCAAAATAATATGGGATACCAACAGCAAAATAATATGGGATATCAACAGCAAAATAATATGGGATATGGGCAACAATATAATATGAATCAAAATATGGCATATCAAAATCAAACATATAATATGCAACAAATAAATGTACCTACAAAAGAAGAAATTGAAAAAGCAAAGAGAGAAAGTAAAAATGTTGGAATATTAGTTACAGGAGCTATATTTATTATTTTAGCTGCAATAGTATTCCTAGCATCAACATGGAATATATTATCAGATATAGTAAAAACTGTTGTAATATTCTTATTGATAGGTGTATTTTGGGGAGCAAGTTCAATTGCGAAAAATAAATTTAAATTGCCTAAAGCAAGTAAAGCTTTCTTTTATTTAGCAATGGCATACATTCCGATAGCCCTTATTTCATGCTCAATTTTTGGACTATTTGGAGAATACTTGTCTATAAATGGTGATGGAAGATTTGTTTATCTAACTTGCACAATGATATTATTAGCAATTATTTATATAGCATTTTACAAAGCTAAAAATGATAATATACTTTTATGTGGATCTATTTTATCACAAATAACTTCTATATTGTTTTTCACTCTAATCTTTGAAAGTGATGTATTAATAGTTTTAATAAGTTTGCTAATATATAGTTGCTTGTTAGCGCTATTTAGAAATATGTTAAAAGCGCCAAAAACACTATATATTTTTTCAACAATTATTTCATTTACGGTATCAATAATTGTAATACCTTTCTTATTTTTAGCTAAAGATTTAATGCTGATATTGTTACCTCTACTTGCAATTAATTTTATGTTATTAAAGAAAAGTGAACCAAGACTATTTTCATATTTTATTAATCTAGTTGTATACCTATTTGGTATCTATTTGTCACTAGTTTATATGAATGTTTCAACTGATATGAAATTATTGATAGGAATGTTATATTCAATAAGCATGTATATGCTTATTGAGGGAATTGCACTTTCAACAAAAGACAATGATTTAAGTAAAAGTTCTTTAATAATGAATGCACTTTATATAATAATATTGGCTCTATATAGTACTATACTTAAAACACAATTTATGAAACCATTTATATTCTATGGATTAGAAGCCTTAATATTTTCAATTGCATACATAAGAAAGAATCAAATTATTAAAAAGGAAACTAATGTATATGGATATTTAATTCCATGCACAATAATAATGACAGTTACGCAAATTTTAGATATGCTAAAAGCTGATTTTTATATTTACATTATCTTTGCATTAGTATTTTTAAAAATTAGTGACCTAAAAATATATAACGAATCTTCATCACTAAAAAAAGGAATTTTTGCAATTTCACAAATTTTTATTGGCATATTATATGTGGCTGGAACAATAAAATGCGAAAACAAACTAATTAATTTGATTATAGGATTTGTTGTATCAGGTTACTTAATATTTAATAATTATAGAAAAAAACAAAATGAGGTTTTAAGAATTATTCCTGTAATAGGATTTTTAACAATATTAACATTTAATAGATTTATTAAAAACAATATATACTTTGAAATATTAATTATTTTATCAACACTTATATTAACAGCTTTATCTGTATACAAGAGAAAAATATCA
The DNA here is from genome assembly GCA_947624715.1 of uncultured Clostridia bacterium. The sequence continues at coordinate 62,592 of CANQLO010000006.1, read as the reverse complement.
ATAGACACTCTATATTCTACTTTGTTTGCAATTACAACTGTATTATTCTTAGAAAATACTTTTGTAAAAGAAGGAATATTCATAGCATGGTCACTAATAAATTTAATATTTATGAATGAAAGAAAGGATAAAGATATATTTAAAACTTGCTTATTTATAGGAATATTTGCACTATATAATTCTTTATTAAATAAATTTAATGTACAATATAATTCGGTTAGAATCATTGGAACTACATTATTAGCTCTTGCATTATTAAAAGGAGTAATAAAAAATTATAGTAAGAAATCTCAAGATACTTTTGAATACATAGTCCTATTTTTAATATATGCTGTTTCATTAGGAATGTATGTAAATGTAGTTGATGGAATGATATTTGTATTATTTTTAGTAGCAATTTTAGTATTAAGCTATTTCAAAAAATATGGAGCTGTATTTATTGCAACCTTAACCTCTATAATAGTAAATGCATTTGTACTTACAAGAGAGTTTTGGTTTTCAATTCCTTGGTGGATATATCTTTTAGTTGTAGGAGCTTTACTAATAGCATTTGCAATAAAAAATGAATCAGATGAGAAAAAAGAAAAGAAAAAAATAACAAGTGTAATTAAAGATTTAAAAGAAAAAATTGAAAAATAAGAAAAGAAGTATTTATTATGTGTACAGTATAGTTCAAAAAAGAAGAAAGTAGAGAGAATTATCAATGGAAATTGAAGATGAAAATATTAAAAGAAAATTTAATTTAATAAAAAAGCTATAGAAATACTATCAATCATAAATGAAAAGTATATAACTAATAATTTGAAATAAGTAAATAGAAAAAAATAAAATAACGTATATAATGACAATTTTGTATAAATTATTACAATATATTTTCATTAATTTTAAATTTATATGACTTTATTTAGTATTATTGTAAATGATTTAATTATTTGTTACTATTTAATATATAATGAGAAGTGGGAAGAGTTAATTATAATGAAAAAGTTGAATAGAATTTATAGTAAATTAAAAAATAAATTTATTTTAATCCTAATAATTATATTACTTATAAATATAAATGCTTATACATTTATATTTGCAAAAACAGAAGAATTATCCGAAAATACTAATGAAAATCAAATGCAATCAAATAATACCAATATTGTGCGTATAGCTGATGCAAGTACAGTGGATGATTATAAAGAAAATTTGAATATTATGGGAGGAAGATACAACGGTCGTGTATGGACAGATAAGTCAGTCTATGCAAATAATGGAGATGGACAAGTTACTTTAGATAATAAATTTAATATACAATATGATGATGACTTTTTAACAGTATTTTCAGCATTGGGTTCAAGTCAATCTGTAAAACAAATGACAGCATTAGATATTTCAATGATTATTGATATGTCAGGTTCTATGGGAACAGATGTTATAGATCAACTTGAACATGATGATGAACAAACTCGTATAGCACATTCAAGAATTCAAGCAACAGTTAACGCAGTTAATAATGCAATAGACAAATTGATGAATGATAATGAGAAAAATAGAGTATGTGTTGTAGTATATGGAGGTACAGCATATACACTTATGGAATTAGGACATTACACAAAAGTAGAAAATAGTAATGAATATATTACGGTTGAGGATTTTAAGAGTTATAATGAGAGAGAATTAAATAAAAGTGGATCATGTGCATATACTCTTCGTGCACATGCAAAAAAAGATGGAAATGAAATTATTAATCGTACTGTTAGAAATAATTATACTAATAATATGCCATATGAAAAAAGGCAAAGAGTTGGTGCATGCATAGGATATAACACAAATATGCAAGCAGGAATTTATAAAGGATTTCAAGAATTATATGATAAAGCAGATAGTGAAGTTATGCGTATACCAGCTGCAATAATAATGACAGATGGAGCTTCAAATTATTCACTAAAGAATAGTAGCACTACTGCGGGAACTGAATGGTATAATGTTCCAATTGTAAATTCACTTACAAATTATAATAATATTTATAAAAAATATAGAACTGAATCAAATGAAGTAGGAAAGGGTGGTAGAGAGACCATATTAGATATTTTAATGACAGCATCTTATATGAAAGTTAAAGTACAAAAGAAATATGAAGAAATATTTAAACAATCTGGTGTAGCTCAATATAATGATTCAGTAGATTTTAAAATACATACAATAAGTGTTGATACAACAGAAATGATTAGTGAAGAAACAACTAAATGGCAGGTACCAAGGGTATACACAACTCTTAATCCTAAAGAATACTTTAAAGAAGATTTAACAGATGTAAACTGGGATTTTAAACAAGATAGTATAGATGCATATAAACTTTGGAAACAATGGCAAGAATCTCCAACAGGCATTTCTACAAATTTTTATGATGCTGATAATAATCGAATAAATTTTAAAATAAATAAGTTGCAAGAAGATAATGAAGTTACTAACGAAGAAGTTATCAGAAATATTTATTATAATGATACTTTTAGAGACAGTAAATCAGAAGACATAGAAGAATTTTTTTCAGAAGTTATTTCTAGTACAGAATTTAATCCAATTGGAAATGATGATGATGAAACAAAAAATTTTAATGATTTATCATACGTAGATCCAATAGGAAAGTATATGGAAATAAAAGAAATAAAAGAATTATTATTATTTGGTAAAGAATATAACATAATTAAAGATGGAGAGCCTATTGTAGAAAAAATTAATGAACAAGAAATATCTAAGCAATATTATAAAGTTGTTGATTCAAATAATAATGATTTAGAAATTATTAATCCAAGTTATGAAAAAGAAGTTAAATTTAAATTAAGTGAAATAAAAATTTGGGATGAAAAAAGCAAAGATAATGGCAAAAATAACGCAAATTTGGATTATGATGAATCACTGCATATTGTCATTCCTAACAATGCTATACCAATTTATTTAGACATCATAAAACTTAATGAATTTAATCAAGTAGATAAATATGAAACTAATAAAATGACAGATTATATATTACCAATTCGAGTAATTTATACAGTAGGAATAAGTAGTCAAATAATTAATGAGGATAATGAGATTGATTTAACAAAAGTATCAGAAGAATATTTATCAAAGGAAACAGAAGAAATAGAAGAAGATGGAGTAAAGAAGAAAAATACATATTTCTATTCTAATTATTATAGTGGAGAAACATATGGTGATGCATCAATAACATTTATGCCATCATCAGATAATAGATTTTATGTATTTCAAAAAAATCTAACTATTTATAAAAAATCTAGCGGTGGAAATAACAAAGGAGAAGGAGAACTAAAGGAAACAGGAGGAAATGTATTATTATCAGATCCAGTAACAGATTTAGATCAAATAGATCCGGAAGAAACATATTATTTTGCAATAGATTATTATGTACCAGAAGAAAAGAGTGATGGCACAGAAGGAAGGTATGTACAGTATGCTACATCACATAAAGGAAAAGAATTTTTTGGTGAGAATGGAGAAAGTTATTTAACATATTATGATACAGTAATAGATAATGTTGTAAATAACAAAGGAACAAATGTTGTTGTCGTAACAAAAAAAGGATCTAAAAGAATAGGAGATTTAAATTATTTAGCTAATAAAAAAGAAAGTAACACTACAAAAACAGCAGATATTTATTATGCACCAGATTATGGTGATGTACAAGAAAATGAAAGATATAATATTGTTACATATTTAGGTAATAATGGAAAATTAGCAGTACAGGAGATAACAAAAGAAAATAATATACAAGATGGAAAAAATCCGGAGGAAGATGGAAGAATTCCATCAGGAAAATTACCACAAACAGGAAGAATAACAGCAATAATACTAATAATAGTTATAGTAAATTTAATAGGTGTTAGTATGATATTTTATGTAAAATATAAAAAATACAATTTTTTAAAATAAAAAATATAATTTTTTTAAATTTATTGACAAATTTTTTATATAATGAGAAAATAATTGCAGAAAATAAAGGAGGTAAGTATTTATGAGTTATAGTGATTATTATGGTTATTCAGGACAAATATCTAATACAGCTGAAAGCTTGGACGCCATTGGGAGTGTTTTTCAATTCATAGCAGGTTTCTTAGGTATAATAATAGTAATTGGAATTGTTATTTGTGTTCTACAAATAGTAGCAATGTGGAAAATGTTTAAAAAGGCTGGAGAAGAAGGTTGGAAATCTATAATACCTGTTTATAATATGGTAATTTTATATAAGCTAGCAGGGATTTCTCCATGGTTTGTATTAGTTTATTTAGCAATAGGAATACCTTTTGTTGGACCAATTGCGGTATTTGCGGTAAATATTTATTTATCAATCAATTTATCAAAAGTATTTGGAAAAGATACAGCATTTACAGTAATACTTGTATTGTTCCCTTTAATTGGTTATCTAATTTTAGGATTATCGAAAGATGTTCAATATGTAGGAAATGGTCAAGTTAATCCAAATCAAGGATTTCAAAATGGACCAATGAATCCAAATCAAGGCTATCAACCAATGCAACAAAACGAACCAATGAATGCAAATCAAGGATATCAACCAATGCAACAAAACGGACCAATGAATGCAAATCAAGGCTATCAACCAATGCAACAAAACGAACCAATGAATGCAAATCAAGGATATCAACCAGTGCAACAAAACGAACCAATGAATCCAAATCAAGGATATCAACCAATGCAACCAAACGAACCAATGAATGCAAATCAAGGATATCAACCAATGCAACAAAACGAGCCAATGAATGCAAATCAAGGCTATCAACCAATGCAACAAAACGAACCAATGAATGCAAATCAAGGATATCAACCAATGCATCAAAACGAACCAGTAAATCCAAATCAATGGAATCAATCAGAACAATCAACAGATACAACAAATCAAAATCCACCAGTTTAAATATAAAATTGAATAAAAAAATAAATAATAATTATGTTGATATTGGCAGGAGTGACATTAGATTTAGCATTAACAGAAGGTGGGATAATAACAAGGACACAAGATGTGATAATGGTTAAGTAAAATTTTTAGGGAGATTTTTATGATGCATAAAATAATAAAAAAAAGATTAGTAAATTTAATTATTATATTTATTTTGTTGCAATTAATTATACCTATAATAACTTATGCAGATGAAAGTTTAATTGAAATAAAATTTGAAGATATAAATATGTATAATGCAATAGTAAACTTATATGATACTAGAATTTCAGAAAAAGATGAAGATACTATGACAATAAAAATGACACAGGCTAATATTGATACTGTTACAGATTTAAGTAGGACAAATTTTAATCTATCAGAAAAAAATATACAAAATATTTCTGGAATTGAAAAATTCGAAAAGTTAAAAAAATTAAATATAAGTCAAAATAAAATAAGCAATATAGAACCATTAAGTAGTCTAAAAAATTTAACATATTTAGATTTAAGTATAAACGAAATAGGTAATAATCTAGAACCATTAAAAAGTTTAACATCATTGACATCTTTATTATCACATTTTAATGGAACTAGTGATATAGAAGTGTTAAGTAATTTAAAAAATTTAACTTTTTTGAGTTTAGTGAGTAATCAAATAACAAATCTAGAACCATTAAGAAATTTGAATAGTTTAACTTTTTTATCTTTAGGTGATAACAAAATAAGTGATATAGAACCATTAAGCAATTTAAAAAATTTAACTAGATTAGAATTATTTATGAATAAAATAACTAATATAGATTCAATAAGTAATTTAACAGGAATAACTGATTTATCATTAGGTAATAACCAATTAGGTAATAATATAGAACCATTAAGTAATTTGACAGAATTAACCTATTTATCAATAGGAACAAGCCAAATAAGCAATATAAATCCATTAAGTAGCTTAAATAAATTAAAAAATCTAAGTATAGAAGAAAATGAAATAAGTGATATAACTCCAATTGCTAGTATGACAAAATTAGAAAGATTAACTGCGTATAGCAATCAAATAAGCGATTTAGGACCTTTAAAAGATTTAACAGAATTAAATTGGTTACAGATATATGATAATAAAATAAGTAACTTAGAACCATTAAGAAACTTAAATAAATTAATAACAACAGATTTATCAGACAATCTAATAAGTAATATAGAGCCATTAGTAAACTTAGAAGGATTAATGTCAGTAGTTTTGGGTAGAAATCAAATAGGCGATATAGAAGTTTTGGATAAACTTTATGCTTCTAAAACAACTTTTGTGCCTTATGTAAAATCTCAGAGATTAGAAGTAAATGAGCTATCTAATATAGTAGAATTACCAAAAATCTTTTTACAAGCGAAAGATAAAAATAGTATAGGATTTACAGAGCAAGACTTTACATTAGTAAACTGTACATTAAGTGAAGACGGAACAAAAATTATATTGAATGAGGGAGCAACAGAAGCAAGCATACAAATAAATGGAGGAATGTTAGATGAATCAATATTTATAGTAGTTAATGGAAATCCAACTAAAGCTCATCCACAAGGTGGTACAACACCACAAGTAGACGATACCACGGCACCAACTTCAATTCCACAAACTGGAGCAAATAATGTAATTGTTATAGCAATATTTGTAATTACAATAATTTCAATGATATTAATTATAAAATCTAGAAAATATAAAGATATAGAATAATATAATAAAAAAACATACAAAATATTGATTTTTCAATAATTGTATGTTTTTTTGGTGGGCAGAGATGGATTCGAACCATCGTACTCGTATGAGAACAGATTTACAGTCTGCCGCCTTTAGCCACTCGGCCATCTGCCCGTAATAAAATTAAATAATTAACTTTATATGTAATAAAATGGTGCGCCTTCAAGGATTCGAACCTTGGACCCACCGGTTATGAGCCGGTTGCTCTGACCAACTGAGCTAAAGGCGCATTAATTATGTACAAGTGCTATTGTATAATATTTTTTTACTTCTGTCAAGACATTTAGTTAAAAAAAATTTAAAATATCTTGTATAATAAAAAAAATTAATGTATTATATAAAAGTATAGAATATATAAGGAATAGGCTCTAACTAATATTATATAATAAAAATCCGCCTATTTTATAGGCAGATTTTTATTATTGCTATTCAAAAAACTTGAAATGTTGAACATATTTGACAACTTTTCTTTCAAATCCGGATTCATACCATCAAAGAAAGATTGTAATCTGCGACGATAATCATTTTTGAAAAATGATACATCATCATCATTTACACATTTAAGCTGGCAAAAATTTTCAACAGCAAATTGACAAGCTTGACAAAAGCTACATGCTCTATCGAATTGATTAGAATTATTGGTTAAGCTACTACACCGACCATAGGTGTAATTATATCCACAATACTCAATTGTTAATACTTCTTTTGCAGAAGTTATGAGTAATGGAATATAGGCAACATCCTCATAACACTTTAAGTTAGGCATTTCACCGACTTCAAGAAAAAGAGAATGTTTGAAAGCAAATAACCAATAGACAGCGTACTTAAAATTGGAACTGGTCCAAAGTCTCAAGGCTTCTATACCGGTATAAACAATGTTAGTGTGACTTTTAAAATTATAGCGATCATGATTTTTGTGACAGTCGTCATTGACTAAGTTTGCCTGATACCGTATAATGTCTAGATTTGGATGAAGAAGTAAAACATTGGCAATGCTTTTTAATAAGTCAGGATTAATAGTGTCGTCTGAATCAACAAAAATAATATATTGACCAGTAGATAAAGCAATGCCTCTTTTGCGGCTAATAGCCACACCGCTATTTTTAAAGCTATACAACTTAAAATTACAATATTTTTTTGTATATTCATCACATATCTTTTTACTATCATCTGTAGAACCATCGTTAATGATAATTACTTCATAGTCTGTAAAGAATTGATGCAATATGCTATCTAAACAACTCCGAATAGTTTGAATGGCATTATAAACAGGAACTACTAAGCTGAATAACATGTAACCCACCCTCGCTTTCTTTTTAGCTCTAATAAGAGCAATATATATACATCTTGTTACGAGCTCATTATAATTGAAAAATGCACAAATGTCAACAAATTTTAAACTAAATATAATTATTAAGAATTTTTAGAAAGGAAAATAAAAGTGAAAAATAAAGATATCATTAAAAAATTATCATTAGAAGATAAAGCAAAATTATGTGTAGGAAAAGATTATTGGAACAGTTATTCTGTAGAAAAATTAGGAATACCAAGTATAACTATGTCTGATGGACCAAACGGACTAAGGATTCAAAGAAAAAATGGAGATAATTTAGGTGTAAATGAAAGTGAAATATCTATTTGTTTTCCAACAGGAGCTACAATTGCAAATAGTTGGGATAAAAAACTAGCTTACTGTTATGGCAAAACACTTGGAAAAGAAGCAGAATGTGAAGGTATTAATATTGTATTAGGACCAGCTATGAATATCAAAAGAAATCCACTGTGTGGAAGAAATTTTGAATATTTTTCAGAAGATCCTTATTTAACTGCAGTTATGGCAAATGAATATGTAAAAGGAATACAAGAAAACAATGTAGGAGCTTGTGTTAAGCATTTTGCAGTAAATAATCAAGAAAATAGAAGAAGAACAATAGATGTATTAATAGATGAAAAAAATTTACGAGAAATATACTTAAAAGCATTTGAATATGTAATAAAAAACTCAAAACCATGGAGTGTAATGACAGCTTATAATAAGGTAAATGGAACTTATTGTAGTGAAAATAAACTATTATTGGACATTTTAAAAAGGGAGTGGGGATTCCAAGGAATCACTATTACAGATTGGGGTGCAAATAATAATAGAGTACAAGGAATTCTTGCTGGTAATGAATTGGAAATGCCAGGAGGAAGAGGAAATGGAGTAGAAGAAATTATAGAAGCTGTTAAAGGAGGAAAAATATCAGAGAAATACTTGGATGAAATCATAGATAGAATTATAACGATTGCATTAAAATGTAAAGAAAAAGAAATAAAATCATATGATAAGGAAAAACATCATCAAATTGCACTTAATATTGCAGAAGAGTCAATTGTTTTATTACAAAATAATAATGATATTTTACCATTAAAAAAGTATAAAAAAATAGCATTAATTGGAGATATGGCTAAAAATCCTAGATATCAAGGAGCAGGAAGTTCAACTATTAATCCATACAAATTGGAAACAATTTATAATAGTATATTAGATGAAAATATTGAGTTTGAATATGCACAAGGCTATGAAAGAGTAGAAGATGATAATGATATAAATTTACTAGAAGAAGCAATTGAAATTGCAAAGAATAATGATATTGTTTTATTGTGTGTAGGACTTACAGAAAACTATGAATCGGAGGGAATGGATAGAAATACATTGAATTTACCAGAAAATCAAAATAGATTAATAACAGAAATTAGTAAGGTAAATCAAAATGTAATAGTAATTTTATCAGGTGGAGCAGTAATTACCATGCCATGGAAAAATAAAGTAAAAGCAATTATAACAGGTTATCTGGGAGGAGAAGCTGCTGCTAAAGCAATGGTAAATACAATAATAGGAAAAAATAATCCGAGTGGAAAATTAGCGGAAAGTTACCCATATAAATTAGAAGATGTTTCGTCTTATTCAAATTTTCCGGGTAATGAGGTAAATGTTGCTTATAAAGAATCAATTTATGTAGGATATAGATATTATGATAAAAGAAATATAGATGTATTGTATCCATTTGGATATGGTTTGAGTTATACAAATTATGAGTATTCTAATCTCAACATAAACAAAGTAGGAAATCAATATGAAATAAAATTTAATATTAAAAATACAGGAAATTATGATGGAAAAGAAGTAGCACAAATATATATAGAAAAAATAGATTCAAAAATTATTAGAGCAAAGAAAGAGTTAAAAGCTTTTGAAAAGGTAGAATTAAAACAAAAAGAAGAAAAAGAAGTAAAAGTGATAATAGATAAATCAGCTTTTGAATACTATGATATTTATTTACATAAATGGAATGTAGAAGCAGGAAAGTACAAAATATTAATTGGAAAATCATGCAGGGATATTGTTTTAGAAAAAGATATTGAAGTTGAAGGAGATAATGACGTTTTAGAAAATAAAGTTAGTAGCAAATATTATTCAGGTAATGTAAGTAATATTACAGATAAAGAATTTGAAGAATTATTAGGCTATAAAATAGAAAAAAAAGAAATTAAATTAGAAGAAATATCAGATGAAAATACAATTGAACAGCTAAAAGATACAAATGTAGGAAAAGCAATTTTCGAAAGTGAAATTCAGAGAATGAAACAACTATTAAAAGAACAAAATGTAAATAAAGCAACAAAGGTAATGATGGATTTACAAAAACCATTAAAGAAATTTTATGAAAAGAAAAACGGAAAGTATACAAAAGAAATGATTGAAGAATTTATTGCAATGGCAAAAAGAGGAGAAGATGCAGATAAATGCCAATTTGTAAAAAATTATAATTCAAAAGTAAAGTAAAAAGTAAATGCAAGCCCAAATTAAAACATAAGTTCCCAAAACTAAGCTCCTAAAAAAATTGTTTGACAATATATCCATTTTGTAGTATAATAAAAGACAGTTGTTATCCGAAAGGATAAAGAAGAGATTTTTATTTAATATGTTTAAGAGAAGAGATAAAAGTAAATAATATTTAGTAATATAAAGAGAGAGCTAAATATATTTAAGATAGTTTTATTGGGAAAACTATCTCTATTTAAGCGTATGAAATTAGAGAGGAAGATTAAAAATGGAGGAAAAACAAAAGGATATATTTGCGTCTGCAAATAAGAAAGAAAAAGTTAAAAAATCTGAAGATAGAAAGGAAAATACTAGAAAAAAAACTAATTATAGAAGAGGTTATAAGAAAACAAGTTCAGCAAAAAGAGAAAAATCAGTTTTAGATTTTAATTTTAGAAAAGGTAATTTGAAAATAATCGCATTAGGTGGACTTGATGAAATAGGAAAAAATATTACTGTATTTGAATATGAGGATGAAATTATATTAGTTGACTGTGGGTTAGAGTTTCCAGAGGATGATATGCTTGGAGTTGACCTAGTTATACCAGATGTAACTTATTTAATTAAAAATAAGGATAAAATAAAAGGATTATTTATCACTCACGGTCACGAAGATCATATTGGATCTATTCCTTATGTATTAAATCAAGTTAATATGCCAATATATGCAACAAGACTTACAGCAAAACTTATAGAACACAAATTAGAAGAACATCATTTACTAAATACTACTAAAATAAATATAATTGAACAAGGTGAAATAGTAAATGCAGGAAAAATGAAAGTTGAGTTTATAAGAAGTTCACATAGTATCCCAGATTCAGTAATGCTTGCAATTCATACACCAGCAGGAACAGTAATTCATACAGGAGACTTTAAAGTTGATTATACACCAATAGATGGTCAAATGATGGATTTAGGAAGATTAGCAGAATTAGGAAAACAAGGAGTGTTAGCTTTACTTTCTGATAGTACAAATGCTGAAAGAAAAGGCTTTACAATGTCAGAAAAATCTGTAGGAGTTGTATTTGATAGATTATTTGAAGGATGCAAAAAGAGAATAGTTGTTGCAACATTTGCATCAAACGTTCATAGAGTACAGCAAATTGTAAATTCAGCTGTAAAATATAATAGAAAAATTGCAGTATCTGGAAGAAGTATGATGAATATGATTGATGCTGCAAGAGAATTAAATTATATTGATGCACCAGATAATTTATTTATAGATATAGATTTAATAAAAAATTATAAAGAAGATGAGTTAGTAATTATCACAACTGGAAGCCAAGGTGAAACGATATCAGCACTTACTCGTATGGCTAATGGAGAACATAAAAAAGTTACTCTAACAGAAAACGATTTAGTAATAATATCTGCAAATCCAATTCCGGGAAATGAAAAAGCTGTATCAAAAGTAATAGATAAATTATTAAAACTAGGAACAGAAGTTGTATATAGCGCTCTTGCTGATGTACACGTTTCAGGACACGCTTGTCAAGAAGAACAAAAACTTATTATGGCATTAACAAAACCAAAATACTTTATTCCAGTTCATGGAGAATATAGACAGTTAATAGCTCATAGAGATACTGCTATTGAAATGGGTATTCCTAAAGAAAATATATTCATATCTAATAATGGTAGAGAAATAGAGCTTAATGAAGATGAAGGAAAGCTTGGAGGAACAGTCCCATCAGGAAAAGTAATGATTGATGGTCTTGGAGTTGGAGATGTTGGAAATGTTGTATTAAGAGATAGACAACATTTATCACAAGATGGATTAATTGTTATTGTAATGACCATGAGTAAATCTGGAGAAATAGTAGCAGGACCAGATGTTATTTCAAGAGGATTTGTATATGTTAGAGAATCAGAAAATTTAATGGAGCAAGTAAAAGGCTTTATTAGAGACGAGATTAGAGAATTAGAAGCAAATCATGTAACAGATTGGTCAACAATTAAATCTACACTTAAAGATGATGTAAGAGACTTTGTATTTGAAAAAACAAAGAGAAATCCTATGATATTGCCTATTATAATGGAACTATAATAAAATGCAGTAATACCAAGCGATTCACAGCTTGGTATTACTTGTTTGTTACCCTTTTGTTACCCACCGTATAAGTCTAAATAAGTTTTTATTATTGATTAGATGCTAAAATATAGAAATTTTTCTGTTTCTTATAGGTAACTAATTTTATAGCTTCTATTTTTTCATCAATAGATATATGAGTATAAATATCATCGCCAACATCATTATTACTATGACCAATAATAGAATTTATAATAATATCTTTAACATTAAGTTTTTTTAATTCTGTACGAAGAGTGTGTCTAGCATCATGTGCAGTATGATCAGAAACTGCTGGATGCAATTTTTGAAAGTTATTTTGAAAATGATATAGATAATAATCGTAATCTACTTTTTTCCCATTAGGTTGCATAAATAAAAATTCATTTTCTGGATTATAATATTTCTCCCATAAATGCTTAACTGCAGGATGGATAGGTATTTCTCTATTTATACCAGCTTCAGTTTTTAAGCCACCAATAAAATAATTATCATCAAGGAAGATGTTGTCTGTATATATGGAAAGTAATTCATCTGCTCTACATCCTGAATATAATAACATTAACCAAAAGTCCCTAATAAAAATTTCTCTTTCCTTTTTAGAATGTTCTTTTAATCCAGTAGATTTTGCTTCAATATTCCATAAATAATCTATTTGCTCATATGTGAATAATCGCTCTTTTTCAATAGGTTTAATTTTTGCATTTTTTATTTCTTTTCTACTACTTGTAACTGTTGGAATAAATTGAGCATAACCTTTTTCAATTATATCTTCTTCTAATGCAAATTTATCAAGATTAAGATATAAATTAACCATTTGTCTTTGAGAATCAGCACTTTTTTTACTCTCTTTTAATTGAGCATTAAAATCAGATACTCTTAAATCTTTATATACTTTATCATAAAGATTAACAGAATTATTATAAGCTGTTATCATACCTCTACAATAATGTCTACCAAAAGGCTTATTCTTTGGTCTTATATGATATTTCTTTTCTAAAAGTATTTCCTCTTTAGTAAGCATTTTTTCTATTTTAAATTTTTCATATAATTGTTTAAAAGTGTAATTATCTTTCTTTACTTTTTCTACTATTTCTTTGTTTGGATTTTTTACAGCAACTAATGGATATGGATTTTTAGGAAATGTTACTATTCTATTATACTTGTTCTCTTTAATATATAATGAATGTGGATTTTTATGATAATTTTCTAAACATACAAGTGCATCTAATTCGGATTCAAAAGTATCTATAAAATGCCTAATGGCATTTCCATCTTTATCTTTACCAACAGTTATTCTTGCTGCCCAAGGTTTTTGTCTTTTGTTACCTAGATATACAGCACAACCTTTTCCGATTTGCTCTTTTTTTAATTTCTTTCAATTTAAATACCTCCTAAACAAATGTTTTAGACTTGCTTTAGAAGGTTTATTATAGTATAATATAATAAACTACTAAAGCAAGTAGATTTAAGTATAGATAATGTATGTGGTCGCCAAACTTATACATTATCTTTTTTTATTTATTATTTAATTTTTTTATATCATTATTAGATAGCTTTAGTTTTTTCTTTTTTTCTTTTTCTAGTTGTTTTGTACTTTTTTCTGGAGTAGGAGAATCTTCTGGCATAGTACCACCAATTCTTTTTATTACTTGTCTAACAGCTTGACCAACATTATGATGAGTTAAACAAGCAGTATTTTCATCTTTTACATTTTTATTTTTTAGAACTTCATCAGTTTGTGTTATTCTAAATAAATTAGCTGCTAATTCAGTACTATCCATATAATCTAATATTTCTTCTTTTTTAGGATCAATTCCTTTTCTTTTTGCAATGTCTTGAGCAGTTTCACCATTATATAAACCTTTGTACCCATAGTTAGTAAATTTTCCGTAATTTTTAACTCCAGATTGTTGAGCTGTTTGATAAAGATATTTATTTCTATCACTTACATTTTTTCTAGTATATAATCGTTTTTCATCTTCACTAAGTTTATTATATTCTTCTCTAGTAATTTCTTGTCTTCTAGTTTGAACAGCAAAATAAGTTTGTGCAAGAGCAACAACTTTTAATCTAGGATTTGCATTTTGTGCTATTAAATAACAAGCATATCTTGAAAGTATATAATCTCTTTTAGTCTTAGTAGTAACACCTGCTTCAACGATTTTGTTGTCAACAACAAAATGGTCAGATACAGTAACATTGCTGTTTTCACAAGATAATTTAGCTTTTTCAATTACTGCTTCAAAATATCTCCAATCTTTGTAGCCTAAAGTATTCATTAATTCTCTAGCATACCAATATTCACTACCATCTTCATCAATATGTTTGATTTCTTCAAAAGTTTTTTCAGTTTGTTTTATAAGTTCATTTTTACTCATATAAGCTCCTTTCTTATTATTTTTTAGCTTTTGTATGAAGTTTGCCGACCGAGTACATTATCTTTTTTAAATATTTCATTAATTTTACAATTTTATAAAAAACTTGCATTTTTTTTCAAAAAGAGTATAATAATAGTAGAAGGGCTAACTTGTGAAGGATAAGGCTGGGTTTCCGAATGGAAGTAGATATATTTGCAAAAATATATTTAGAATCCTTTGCCCCTGGGGTTAGCTCATTTTTTTATGTTGTTAAGTATATTTTTAGGGTCTTTTTTTAATTCATTATAAATAAAATCTATAGCTTGTTGAGAATATGAGTATCGAGGAGAAGTAAACTGTTTATGAATATAACAGAAAACCTCATTATTTTTTAAGTTATAATGTTTAACAAAATTTGTAAAATGAAAATGATTAAATTTTGCTACTTTATTATTATATTCTAATTCTATTTTATCTTTAGATAACATACTTTTAATAATTTCTATACATGATTTACATGTATATTTATGTGTGTTATTAGGGTCTTTTAACTCTTTAACTATTTGAACGTTTTGATTTCCAAGCTTATCAATTTTAACAAAGTTAGTGGCTTCATCTTTATTCTTTGTAATAAAAAATTTATGTTCTACTCTTATAGAAAACTTATCATTATTGTTTATAGATAAATCTTCAATATTATTTTTATATGTTAAAATTTTATTTGCTATTTCTTCAGGATACTTTGCAATTATTTTTGTTTCATCTAAACTATCTAAATTTACTGTTAAAGTTAAAAAATTATTAGGTAAAACATTAGCAATATCTATATTATGAAATTGTTTAAACTTCTCACAAAAATTAAATAAACAAGATTGAAATAAGGGAACATAAACCATTTCATATTCTTCAGTAATAAAATGTGTACTTGTATCTCGCAATTCTATAATTTTTTCTAGGTTTATTCTTAATGGATCTTTATCGTTTGTAAATATTGTCTTGATGCAATCAGAAAGACTAATTGTTCTATCAGGTTTGTTCTTATAATATATTGATTCATTTCCATTAGTTTTTATTAAATATGCTTTTAACATTAGTTCCCAAGCATTACAAATAAAAAATGCAAAGCCTTCTACTCTATACTTTATTGTTGGTTTATTATATATTTCTAATGCTAACAATAATGCTTCCTGAGATTTATTTACTAATTTATTAGTTAGATCATTTAATAATTCATTTTCTTCCATTTTATATCCTTTTTAAATATCTATTTTATTTTTTTCTTCTTAATTCAACGACTTTTCCAATAATTTTAATAGGTAATTGTTCAATTTGTTCATTAGTATATATCATAGGTTGATATTCTGGATTAAGAGGTTGTAGTATGATACCATTTTCATTTTTAAATACTCTTTTGAAAGTACCATCGTTACCATTAACCATAACAACGCAATCTTGTCCATTCTCACAGTCTTCTACTTTTTCTAAAATCAAAGTATCTCCATCTAAATATTCAGGAAACATTGAATTTCCTTTTATTCGTAATCCAAAATATTGTTTTCCGCCTTTAAGCATATCAGCTGGTATTTCTTCTGTATCAATAATATCTTCTATACATTCGATAGGAGTACCTGCTGGAATAGTACCATATACAAGAACAACAGCAGAGCCTTCTGTTTTCTTTTCCATACCTTGAATATTTTTATCAAAATTTTTTTCCATAGGTACATCATAACCCATCAACCAAACTTCATTAACATTTAAAGCATCTGCTAGAATAGTTAATTTATCTTGTTTGGCTTTCATTATTCCTGCTAAATATTTATTAATAAGTGTTTTATCAAGGTGAGTCTTTGCAACCAAATCTACTTGTCTCATATTAGAATAATCTAATGCCTTCTTTAATCTATTACTAAAAGTATCTACTATTTTCATAAGTACCTCCGATAATAGTATTATAAGTTAAAATTGACAATAAATCAAGTTATTTAGAAAAAATTTTTAAAAAAGTTGAAAAAAAATCAAAAAAAGTATTGACAAGTTTTTTTATGTTTGATAATATAGGTCTAACAAAGTTGATAAAAAGTCAACATAAGAAAGGAGGAAAAAATGATAGAATACGATTATAGTAAATTAAAGGGTAAAATAAAAGAATATTTTCCTACTCAATCAATATTTGCTGAAAAACTTGGAATTTCAAATACATCATTGAGCTATAAACTAAATAATAAAACATTTTTTGACCAAAATGAAATAAGAAAAAGTATAGATATTTTTCAACTAACTCCTAAAGAAGCATATGATTATTTTTTTACAATAAAAGTTGACAAAATATCAACAAACAATCAAGAAACATAAGGAGGATATATGGAACAGATAACTCAAAAAGAAGCAGAAGAAATGATAGAAAAAGATAAAGAAGAAATAAGCAAAATAATTGATAACGGAGGAAAAGTAATAACTACGATTATTTATGAGAAAGACAAAGTTACTACAATAAAAAGAATAGAGCCAGTAAACGGCAAGCCTACTAGCTCAAAAGTAATACAAACAAAGGAAAGTATTACTCTTCAAAAGCAATAGAAAAGTCTTCTAAAACTATAAGTTTCTTATTAGATATGTATTCAATATGGTCAGCATATTCAAAAATATCCAGTATTAAACCATTAGGATATTCAGAATGACTTTCTATATGGTCTGGAAATTGTTTGGTTGAAATTTTTATATCAGTAAATTTATCTACCTTAGGAGTTTTTATATTAACTTTTCCAGAATTTAAAACATATTTGTACATATAATCACCACCTTTCAACAGAATTATAACATAGGTGGTAAATTAAAACAATAAACAGAGAGGAGATGAGAGAATGAAAGAAGATATACAACCGGTTGAAACATTAACTCCGTTTGAAGCAGGAAAAATTATTAAAAAAAATGCAGAATATATTAGATCTGGATTAAGACAAAATAGATTTGATTTTGGAAGTGCAGTTCCACCAGAACATCCAGGAGGAGAATGGAACTACAATATTATAAAAAGCAAATTTTTAAAATATGCTGGAATAGAAAGGAAGTGAATACAATGAAATTTATTAGATTTTTACTAGCGACATCAATAATTTGGTTGCCTATCATCTTATGTATTATAGCAAAAAAACTAACTGAAATAATTACTATAGAAGCTATAATGACAATTGTATATATAGCAATGCCAGTATTGTTGATAGCACTACTAAGAATAAATAGTTTAGAAAGAAAGGAGATGAAGAAAAATGCCTAAGTTTTTAGATATTCAAGGAAAAGAAGTTAAAGAAGATGACGTAACCATATTATTTACATACGAAGACTTTTTGAAACAACTTATTTTTAATAAAGGAATAGGACGTTTAACATTAGATCATTTAAGAAATGAAACATTAAAAAAAATATATGTTGTACCAACGGCAAATTAGAACAACATATAAATCATTTATGTAAATAAACTATTTTTATAATAACACAAAATTTTAAATTTGTAAAGGAGAAAACAATGAATTTACAAGAAGAATTGCAAAAATTAAAAGATGAAGAATTTCTATTAAAAATGAAAGATAGATGGGATAATGCAGATTTTGATAAAAGTAACGATTTACATAGAAAAATTATGGAATTGGAGGAAAATTTAAATGGAAAATAATCAATTAATTGTCATTAAACAATTGCCTGAAATAGAAGAACATTTGAAAGATGTCTCAATGGAGATTGACAAAAAAGTAGATACAGCAAAGGCACTAGTTTGTAATGAAGATAATAAGCAAACTATAAAAAAAATAAGAACAGAATTAAACAAGGAACTAGAAGAATTTGAAAAGATGAGAAAAAACGTTAAAGAAAAAGTATTAGCACCATATACAAGATTTGAAGAAGTTTATAAAACTTATATATCAGATAAATATAAGTCAGCTGATAAAGAATTAAAAATAAAAATAGATGAAGTAGAAAATCAAATAAAACAAGAAAAAGAACAAGAACTAAAAGAATATTTTGAAGAATATAAAAATTTTAAAAATGTTAGCTTTTTAAATTTTGAACAGGCAAATTTTAAAATTGGTCTTAGTGATAGTCTAGCAACATTAAAAAAGCAAGCACAATTATTTATAGATAAAGTATTAGAAGATGTAAATACAATAAATACTCAAGATAAAAAAGAAGAAATAATGGTTGAATACAAATTATCATTAAATCTAAATCAAGCTATAACAACAGTAACTAACAGATATAAAGCTATTGAAGAAGAAAAGAAAAAACAAGAAGAATTAATTGAAGAAACTAGTAAATCAGTAATTATAACAAATAAAGAAAAAGAAAAGATATTAACAGCACCAATAATTGAGGAAGAAAAACAAGAAGAAATACTTACACTTAAATTTACAGTTAAAGCAACGAGGTCAAAATTAAAAGAACTAAAACAATTTTTAGATAATGGAGGATATAAATATGAGTAATGAAACAAATAAAGAAAATCAGGAATTAGTTGTTAAATTTGATGTTGAAGGACAAGAAGTAAAATTAACCCCAAAAATAGTACAAGAATACATTGTTGGAACTGATGTACCAATTACAAGGCAAGAATTTAAACTTTTTACAGAGTTATGCAAAGCAAGAAAATTAAATCCATTTTTAAGAGAAGCATATCTAATTAAATATAAATCTGATATACCTGCACAATTAGTTGTAGGAAAAGATGCAATATTAAAAAGAGCAGTTTTAAATCCAAAATACGATGGAATGGAAAGTGGAATTATAGTTAAAAAAGAAGATGGAACAGTTGAGCAAAGGGCAGGTACATTTAGACTTGAAAATGAAATATTAGTAGGTGGTTGGGCAAGAGTGTATAGAAAAGACTGGACACATTCAATATATTCAAGCGTAAGTTTTAATGAAGTAGCACAAAAAACAGGACAAGGTCAGTTAAATTCAAATTGGAATAATAAAGGTGCAACAATGGTAGAAAAAGTAGCAAAAGTAAGAGCTTTAAGAGAAACATTTGTTGAAGATTTAGCAGGTATGTATGAAGCAGAAGAAATTCAAGAATCTATAGAAGAACCAAAAGAAGAGCCTATTGTAGTACAAACAGAAGAACTAGAAAAAGAAGAAAAGACAGTGACTATGAATGAATTATAAAATTATATCAAGTTGTAGTACAGGAAATGCAGTAATAATTGAAGATGTTATTTTAATAGACTGTGGGGTTAGCTTTAAAAAATTAAATAATTATTACAGGAATTTAAAGCTAGTATTACTTACACATATACATAAAGATCATTTTAACAAGGTTACTATAAAAAAATTATCAGAAGAAAGACCTACTTTAAGATTTGCCTGCTGTGAATGGTTATTAAAACCTTTGCTTGAATGTGGTGTATCAAGAAAAAATATAGATGTATTAAAAATAGGTACGAAATATGATTATAAGTTATTTAAAGTAATGCCAATAAAGTTATATCACGATGTACCTCAATGTGGTTATAGATTATTTTTTAATAATTATAAAATTATTTATATGACTGATACTAAAACAGTCGAAGGTATTAGTGCTAAAAATTATGACTTATATTTAATTGAAGCTAACTATGATGAAGATGAAATAGAAGAAAGAATAAGAAAAAAACAAGAAGAAGGAATGTATGCTTATGAATTTAGAGCAAAAAGTACTCATTTAAGTAAACAACAAGCTAGTGAATTTTTATTAGAAAATATGGGAGATAACTCAAAATATGAATTTATGCATCAGCATATAGAAAGAGGTTAATATGCAAACAACAGGAATTATAACAGATATTTCAATAGATTTTGACACATCAAAACCAAAAATAAGCTTGTTATTAGATACAAACAATAAAGAAGATATACAAAAGCTAAAAAGCGAAGATAAGCTGAATGTGGAAATAAAAAAATGGTACAAGAAAAGAAGTTTAGATGCTAATAATTATGCTTGGGTTTTATGTGAAAAGATAGCAAAAGAAATAAGCAAAGATGGAACAATAGTAACTAAAGAAGATATATATAAGGATGCTGTAAAAAATGTTGGAGCATTTGTACCTTTTATAGTAACAGAAGTAGCATTTGAAAACTTTAAGAGGATCTGGGAAAAACAAGGACTAGGCTATCAAGTACAGGAAACAGCAAGAAAAGATAAATGTGTAAGAGTTAATTGTTATTATGGATCTAGTTCTTACGATACAAAAGAAATGACTAGGTTAATAGATGCAATAGTACAAGAATGTAAGCAATTAAATATAGAAACATTAACACCAGAACAATTAAGTATTCTAAAGGAAGAGTGGGGACAAGTCAAATGAAACAAGAATTTTGTATTATGCCAAAAGACTTAATGTGGAATACAGAAAGATTTGAAGGTTGTCATAGACATGAAGTTTTTGGTGGAGCTAATAGACAACATAGCATTGAAGATGGATTAGTAATATTCTTATTACCAGAAATGCACAATATGAGTGATAAAGGCATTCATTTTAATAAAGAGTTTAGAGAATATGCTCAAAGAATAGCACAAAAACTTGGATGGAATATTACAACAAAACAGAAGATGATTTTATAAAAAGATATGGAAAAAATTTTTTGTAAAATAATTTACATAATGCACATTGAAAAGTAAATAAAATACCTAGTTTAACAGACTGAAATGCAGTAATATCAATACTTATAAAAAACAATAAAAAAGATATGTAAAAAGTATTGACTTGTCGTACACGATATGATAATATAATACTCGAAAGGAGGGATAGCCTATGATTTCTTATATAATAAAAAGGCTAGCTAAAGCCCACCAAGACAATCAGCTAGCCAAAATAAGAAAAATTAGACAAGCTCATAACAGAGAGCAAGTCAATCTAATCCTTAAAGGATTAGAAGATAGAGGATACTAAAATCCTCAATCCTTTCCTTGATAGTTATTATATATTAAATATTAAGTACTGTCAATGGAAAGGAGCCTATATTATGGAGGAAAGAAAGTTGAAGATATTATTTAGCAAAAGTGGAAGTGGTTCTACTAATACTAGAATATCTTTACCAATTAAAGATTTAAAAGATATGGGAATCACTCCAAAAAATCGAGAGATTATATATGAATATAATGAAGAAAAAAAAGAAATTAAATTAAAAAAATCTAATTAAAAAACTATTCAATACTGTATTCGCCTGAGAAACTTATCCAGTATTGAATAGCCATAACGAGCTATATAGACATAGCCTAATAGTCGTACAATTATTATACGATTTTTTAGACCTTCTGTCAATAGCTGTTATGGTTAGAGATAGGAGGTATTTTATTATGGAAATTATTAAAAATGAATACAAAATTACAAAAGATAAGGATTTTTTAGGAAAACGATTTGAAACTTACACAATAGAAAAAAATATAACTTACGAAAATGGAGAAACAGAAAAAAGATATAGAATATTTATACCATTTAGAGATGGAAATATAGAAAAAGTAAATTTGAATGATTTATATTTTCCTATAACTATAACACAGGAAGAATTTAAACAGTTACCAAAAGAATACAATAAGGCTTGGATGAAAGGCACATTAACAAAAGAAATGAGCGAGAAAATGCAAGAGCTTGTATTGTTAATGAGAGCAAATAAAGAGGTTGCTGGAGGTGTTGCATAATGAAAAGCTATACAGAGATATTAAAAGAATATTTACAGGGTAAAAGAAATATAAGTAAAAAAATTTATAAATTTATGAATACAGTTTATAGAGCAGTACAAAAAGAAAGAATAACTTGGGAATACATTATAAATATTATAGAAAAATAAATAAAAATACGAAAGGAGAAAAAATGGAAGGCTGGATAAAATTACATAGGAAAACATTAGACAACCCTATTATATGTAAAGATAATGATACATTAGCAATTTGGATTTATTTATTGTTAAATGCAACGCATCAAGAAATTCCAGCTTTATTTAAAGGTAAAAAAATAACATTAAAAAAAGGTCAACTAATTACAGGAAGAAACTCAATAGGAAGACAATTGAACATTAGTTCGTCAAAAGTTCAACGAGTATTAAAAATTTTTGAAGATGATGGACAAATCGAACAACAAACGAACAACCAAAATAGGCTTATATCAATAGTTAACTGGGATAAATACCAAGAAAATGAACAACAAATGAACAACGAGCGAACAACAACTGAACAACAAATGAACACAAACAAGAATGTAAAGAATGATAAGAATGAAAGAATGAAAGAAAACAAGAATATAAAAAAAGAACAAGAAGAAAAAATACACTTTGCAGAATTTGTTACTATGACCAATGTTGAATACAATAAGCTAGTCAACACTTATAGTAAAGAGTTTGCTGACCAATGTATTACAGTTCTTGATAATTATAAGGGTTCTAATGGAAAGAAATATAAAAGCGATTATAGGGCTATTTTGAATTGGGTTGTAGATAGAGTTAATCAAGATAAATTAAAAAAACAAAACAATAAAGGTAGAATAGATGATTTTAGAGAATTATGGGAGGAGGCACAAAATGAATAAACAAGAAACGATTCAAGTAATAACTTTACTAGCAGGAAATTATGACAGCATTGCAAAAAAAGATAAAACACAAAAAGAAATAATGGTTAATATTTGGTTTGAGTGTTTAGGAGATTTAGATTATAAACTAGTTTTGCAATCAGTTAAGAAAACAATAATAGAAAGTCCTTATCCACCAACAATACACGATATAAGAAAAAATGCAATAGAAATTGCTAATCCAAGCAATAATAGAAATGCTTTAGATGCATGGAACGAAGCATACTTAATGATTAGCAATGGATTATATATGACACAGGAAGAATTTGAACAACATAGTCCGGAAGTAAGAAATTTTTTTGGTAGTGTTAGACAAGTATATGAGCTTGCACAAGCTGATGCAGATGTAGTTAATACAGTAACTAAGGGACAGTTTTTAAAACAATACGAAATAATTGAAAACAGAAAAAGAGAACAAAAACTTTTACCAGTAAAAATGAAAAAACTTATAGAACAAATGACAAACAATATGAGCATTAAACAGTTAGGAGAGTGATAAAAAGTGAAGACAATTACTCAAGAAACAAGACAATTAAGTTTTGAAGATATAAAGCCTAAAAGATTAACAAGATATTTGCAATTAATAGAAATAATAGGCAATAAAAAAATGACAGCAAGAGAAATAGAATCGATAAGAAGTTTTAAATATCCACCTAAAAGATTCGATATGAATTGTACTAGACCAAGACTAACTGAATTAGTAAATGAATATCACGAATTAATAGAATGTGGAATAAAGAAAGATATGGAAACTGGAAAATCAGTAGCAGTATATAGAAGAACAACAGAGCAAGAAAAAATGGAATTAAATAATATGAATCATATACCATATTTATACTAGAAAGGAGAGAATTATGTTAATTGTAAGTCAAGATAAATTAAAAACTACACAAAGATTAGAATTTTATATACAGGAAAATTATAGCACTGATGAAGGATTTCAATATGAAATAAGAAGTGTAGGTGGCGGAAGTTTTGGAGGATATAAAACAGAAAAAAGAGCAAAAGAAGTATTACAAGAAATAATAAAAGGATATACAGATTTTAATTATTTAAAATCTTTTCCTACAAATATAACAAAATCAGTAGAGCAATTTATGCACAAAAAATATTCATATTTTGATGTTTATGAAATGCCAAAAGAGTAGGAGATTCTTATGAAATTAAAAAAATATAAAAAATGTAATATAGAGCTAGTAGATAAGCTAGAAAATAAAATAGAGTTAAAAGTAGCAGAACTAATAATAGATAGTAAATATAATAGAGCAAAAGTAAGAGATTTAACGCAAAGAGTAATTGAAAAAGAAGAACTAGAAAAATAATAAATGCAAAGGAGCAAAAGAAAATGGAGATAGTAAAAATAATAATAAAAGCAATAATATTTATTTATGGAATATTTTTTGGAATATGTTTATTATTAGCAATTTACTATAACCTTTTTAAGAAAAAGAAATAAAGGAGTAATGATGGATGAGGTAGATTTTTATTTATATGATTTACAAACTAAATTTAATAAAATAGATCCTAAAAAATATTATTTAAGTTATTCTGGAGGTAAAGACAGCCATTTACTTTTTTGGTTTATAAAAGAATATGCAAAAATAGATGGAATTAAAATTATTGGAATAAATACATATCTGGAACACCATGAAATAAGAGAAAGAATATATAAAAATTGTGACAAAGTATTATTACCAACATTAAAACCTTTTGAGATTAAAGAAAAATATGGAATACCTTGTTTTTCAAAATGGCAAGATGATATGATTTCAAGATGGCAAAAAGGTTCAAGACAACCATACTTAATTGAAAGAGTGACAGGAAAATTTTCAAATGGAGAAGATGTCAAAGGTAGATTTAAGTTAAATAAAACAGCCAGAGAATTATTATTAAATAATAAACTTCATAAAATAAGTCCTAAATGTTGTACTTTCTTAAAGAAAAAACCTGCAAGAGATTTTGAAAAACAAAGTGGATTAAAACCTATTTTAGGTATTAGAGGAAATGAGAGTGGATTACGAAAAAATCAATATAAAAGTTGTTTTACAAAAGACATGAAATTCACACCAATTTGGGATTTAACAGATGAATTAGAAAACAAAATATATAAAAAATATAATATAGAAGAACCAGAAGTTTATAACTATGTACAAAGAACAGGTTGTATGCGGATGTCCATATGGTAGTTGGAAACATGATACGGAAAAAGAATTGAAATTACTAAATAATACCCAAAGAAAATTTATAAGTGAATATTTTAGAGAAAGCTACAAGATATTAGGAATAGAGGTACAAAATGAGCAAAACAGATGAAATATTTGAAAAGTTAGGATATGAAAAAAGAGAAAATAAAGTTTCTACAAGATATACTTTATATGATAATGAAGAAATATATTGCACAAAAAGAATAGTTTTCTATAATAATACAAAAAGAATATCAATACATTGTGATGGGGAAAGCCTAGATATGCAAGAGCTACAAGCAATAAATCAAATTTGTAAAGAGAAGGGGTGGTTAGATGCTAAATAAAAGAGAAATAAAAAAAGCAAAAGAAAAATTAAATAAATTTTGCAAATATGAAGATAATTTATTTTTGCAAGATGAAGTATTATATGAATATCAAGATGCAATAGAAATACTTTTACAATACATAGACCAACTAGAACAAGAAAATAAACAATATAAAGAATTTATATTTGTAACAGGTGGAAAAGATATTGAAAATATTACTGCTACTCAATATATGAAAATTAAACAAGAAGGATATATACAAGGTAGAATTGAAGAACAGGATAAATTATTAAAATGCATAAATAAGCAAAATAAAATAATAGATGAAATAATAAAGTCTTGGAAACAAGACGATGCTAGAAGTATTGAAGAACTTAAAAAATATTTTGAAAATAAAGTAGAGGAAAAGTAAATGTGCGAATTATGTGAAAATCACAAAATAGTTTCAACGAGAGAATGGAAGAAAACAGCAGGATATGAACCTGAAAGAAATGAAAATTGCTATAGAGATTGGGTAAATCCAAAATCTTTTGAACAACTAGAAATGTTTATCTTAAAAGGTAAAAATGATAAAAAAGCAGGACTTATGATAAATACAATAAATGGTGCAAGATATATAGACATTAATTATTGCCCAATGTGTGGGAGAAAGTTGTAGGTGTAGTAAAATGGGAACTAATTATTATGCAGTAAGAAATAAAGCAAGTCTTGAAGAACCAATACATATAGGGAAAAGTTCATTCGGTTGGTTGTTTTTATTTCAAGAACAAAAAGATACTTGGAGAGATATACCTGTTGAATGGCATAACTATGAGCAAGTAAAAGAATGGTTATATAAAAATACTGTTGAATCAAAAAAATATGTGATTTTAGATGAATATAATGAAAAAATAAGTTATAAAAAATTTATTGATTTAGTAGAAACTAAGCAAAAGAACGAGAGATGTTTGTCTAACCCAGATAATTTTAAATATAACAAAAATGTAAATGGATACAGATTTGATGATAGAGATTTTAGTTAGGAGGAACTATGAACGATATTGAAGTTGGAGAATTTGTAAGAACTAATCAAGGTCATATAGGAGTATTAAAAAGAATTGAATTTGACAAAAATGATAAAAGTCTAAAATGGTATGTATTTGATAAAAAAGAATTTGAAATCAATATCATAAAAGAAGAATATGTAAATAAACCATATATAGTCAAACATTCTAAAAACATAATAGACCTAATAGAAGAAGGAGACTATGTAAATGGACGTGAAGTTATAATTGTTTATGGATATGATGAAAATGGTAATGATAAAGATGAATTAGGAATTTGTGAAGTGGATGGTGATGATGCATACTACTTATATTTAGAAGAAGAAGACATTAAATCAATAGTAACAAAAGAACAATTTGAACAAGTTCAATATAAAATTTAGGAGGAGTTATGGAATTAGAAGAAGCAAAAAAGAAACTTGAGCTAATGGAATATAAATATACATTAACAAATAATGATGACAAAGCGATAGAAACAGTATTACAAGCATTAGAAAATTCTATACCTAAAAAGAAAGCTAAAAGTAAAATTAGGGAAGTAATAAAACTAATAGAACAAGAACAGTTTAAAATAATTATGGGAGATACGACTATTTGCAGTAGAATAAAATGGATTTTAGAAAAAGAATTATTGGAGGATAAATAAGTGATTAAAAATGAGAAAATGAAATTGGAAGATGCAATTACACATTTAAAGAAGATAGAAAAAGAATATAACATATACGGCGATTTAGATAATCCTGAATTTGAAGATACTAAAAAAATAGCAAAAGCTATAGATACAATTCTTCAAGAATTAAATAATTTGCAAGAAAAGAATAAAACTTTAACACAATATATAGGTAGTCAAGGAATGATAAATGATTATATGAGATATAAAAATACTAAAAATAAATAGGAGGTGCAAATGAGAACTTTATTAGAACAAATAGATTCTATTAAAGCAGAGAAACAAGATCTAGAAAACAGAATAAAAAGTTTAGAAAAAGAAAGAATACCAACGACTGTAGATAGTGTACAAGCAAGTAGTAAAGAGTTTCCTTACATACAACATACTGTTAAAGTTGAAGGATATAATAATTATAGATATATCAGGAATAGAAAAGCAAGAAATACATACAAAAAGCAAATTAAATCCAAAATACAAAAGCTGGATAAGCTAATAAATGAGCTAGAGTATGAATTAAATAAAATAGAAGATAGCGAGATTAAGCAGATTATAAGATACAGATACGAAGATGACTTAAGTTGGGTACAAATTATGTTTAAGATGAATTACAAATCAGAAAATACTGCTAGAATGAAATTAAAAAGATTTTTCAAAAATTTTTAATTTGTGCGTTTTGTGCGGTTAAGATATGTTAAAATTGTATTAAGTCAAAAAGTCATCACCTGTTCTGATGTGAGCAGGTAATCCCGAGATGACTAGAATACATATGAATAAAGCCCCAAAAGAGTTATCTATGAGACCTAGATAATTCTTTTATTTTGACTAGAACACTAAATATGATGATACTAGATAAATTATATTAGGATTTTTGAATTTTATTATTGTTGGTTGTTATGAGATGATATGTTATTGTTTTTCATTGGTGCTTCCTATTTATATAGCTTCATTCTAGTTAAAAGCATTTTTAAATTTGACAAATTTACATAATTAGGGTATAATAATATATGATACAAAATTATGTAAAAGTGTTGATTTTTATAAGAAATTTGTATATAATATAACAAATATATTACATTTGTATTATAATTATTTACTTTTTAAGTTTTTTTGTATATATTTTTTCATAAGAGAACTGACAAGGTTCGACAAATTTCTTTCAATAAATATGTTAAAATATTTATCTAGAAAGGAAGTGTACTTATGAGAAAGATAGGAGGAGTAAATATGAATGCAATAGCTCGTTTAACAGGCAAGCTTACTAAAGACAGAAAAAATGAGAGATATTGTAGCGTATATGAGTCTCTCAGAGAAAGCTTGAAAGAAGTAAAATTACATCGTGAAGGCAAAATTCAATTAGATACTTGGGATGAATATCTAAAAAAGAAAAAACAAAACGAGGGGTAATGAAATATGTATACAATTATACCAACAGAAAAGTTTAAATCTGACATAGAATATTACGAATCAAAAAAGAAATATAAACACATAGATGAAGATATTGGTCTAATAGTAAAAGATTTAGTTAAAGGCAATTTAGTTGGAACAGAAATCCCTCGGATTACATCTAAATGATGATAACAATAAAATAATAAAAGTAAGAATTGCAAATACAGATACTAGAATGGGAAAATCAAATGGCTACAGAATGATATATTATGCAATTAAAGAAGATGTAACAGTTTATTTATTATCTATTTATTACAAGAAAGATGATAAAAGGGTGTTATCAGATGAAGAAATTATAAAATTGGTAAAAGAATATTGTTTATAAAAAACAAAAAGTATTATTTAATTTTTTGAATTGGAGTTCTCGGCGTGAACTTCAATTTTTTTATTGTTGGTTTTATATCGTATATATGTATTATAGCCTAAACTAGCTAGAAAACATATAACTATTCCAATAATTAAAAGAATTAAAGCAGTACCAAGAAGTCGAATTGCTAAAAGCATTGATGTCTCCAATTTGTTCACCTCCTCTCTATGTAATAATTAAACTGCAATATGTAGGTGCAGTTTATCAGCAGTATGTTACTGCTACTATAATCAGCATTTGTACTGCTGATTATTACACCTACACATATAAAGAAGTGACTAAATTAAATAATTGATTATAAAATATCAAAGAATGGAAAATAAGTCAATATTTTATTCGACAAAATAAAATTTTATTTTTAAATTTATTAACATAAATTAGTTTATCTTATGATAGGCTTTTTATTTTTGCCTGAAAAGGAGAAAAAATATGAATACTAAAGAGATATTAAAGTTATATAAAAAAGAGATATGCCCAAGATGTGTGTATTTTGGGGATAACTCAACCGAAAAATGTAATATAACAGTAAATATAGATAACGAAGCAAATTGTATAAATTACAAATGCTCAGAATTTTGCAAGAAAGCAAAAGAAAATTAGTTTTCAACAGTTACTAACTATGTAAATATAGTTAAAGGACTGTGAAATATATGTGTTAGTGGCGGAATAGACAAGCTAAAGCTTTAGTTTGGTAAAAAGTATGGAATAATAAGCCTACTTAATAGTAGACGCAGAGTAGATAATAACAGCCCTCTGATAAAGGGAAGGTGAGTTCGTAATGCCAGTAATAGAATGTTATAGTCATAATAGGTGCAAATCCTATTCTAACACAAATTACCT
The DNA here is from genome assembly GCA_947624715.1 of uncultured Clostridia bacterium. The sequence goes on along the minus strand of CANQLO010000006.1, from coordinate 32,117 downwards.
ATCTACCAGGAGTAAAAAAGGTCTCTGGAAATGTATTACTAAAACGGACGGCTTAGTGTCCGATTGACTAAGAGTTTAGTATACATTTTCTGTTATATGGAAATATAGCTCAATTGGTTAGAGCCCTTGCCTTATAAGCGAGAGATGTAGGTTCAAGTCCTAATGTTTCCACCAAAGGTACGCAACACCTTACAAGATTGCAACAACTAGATAGTAGCCGACACTTGAACATTTTGAGGCTAGGTTAAAACCATCAATATTAGAATGTTTGTTATATGTTCTTTAAACAGGACAATATTGAGAAGTAGGATTGGTTTGTTGTTTTACTCCTATTGCCTTATATAAGATAGTATGTAGGATATATAAAAAGAGTTGGGGATATGGTTTCTTTAATATTTCAGAAGGATTAGATTATTAAAGTTCTCAAGATGCCTTATAAGTCAAGTGAAGCTAGCTTGATAAATCCAGTATATCTTACATAGTATCTTATAAAAGTTTTAGAATTATGTTATTTTAGATAGGATTGAAGATTATTTAGAAAAATAGAGGGAGAATAATATGGTAGAAATAAATCAAAATATTGATGGAATAACAATTAAATCTGACAATAGTGATAATATGCACGAACTAATAAAAAAGATTAAAGAAAATACACAAATATTAGTAGATAAATACAATGTGCAAGATATATCAGTATATATAGATGAAAGTAAATCAGATATATTAAGAGATAAAAAAGAAGTATATGTTGAAGTAAGAATGTAGGTGGAGGTAAATGTCAAAACCAAAATGGGAACAAGTTGAAGAAAAATTAAGTTTAGTAGAGGGATGGGCAAGAGATGGATTAACAAATATACAAATAGCACAAAATCTTGGAATAGGTAAAACAACATTTTATAAAATGATAAATGAACATCCCGAACTTTCCGAACTCCTAAAAAAGGGAAAAGAAATAGTTGATTATGAAGTAGAAAATGCACTATTGCAAAATGCTCTAAATGGAAACGTTACAGCTCAAATCTTTTGGCTAAAAAATAGAAAACCAAATAAATGGAGAGATAAAGTAGAAGTTGAAAACAAAGAAAATAAAGAAACATTAGACAAGTTAGACGAAGTACTAAAAGGATTGGGTGGTGTTATCTAATGTTTTCAAAAAAGCAATTGGAGTTTTTAAATAATGCAGATAGAAGATGGAATATAAAATATGGAGCAACAAGAAGTGGAAAAACATATTTAGATTATTATGTAATACCTAAAAGAATAAGAAATGTAACAGGTAAACAAGGATTAAATGTTATTTTAGGAAATACAAAAGGAACACTACAAAGAAATGTTATTGAACCTTTACAAAATATTTGGGGAACAAGTCTTGTTTCTGATATAAAATCAGATAACACGGCTTATTTATTTGGAGAAAAATGCTATTGTCTAGGTGCAGATAATATTAAGCATGTAAATAAAATAAGAGGAGCAAGTTTTAAATACTGTTATGGAGATGAAGTAGCAACATGGAATAAAGATGTTTTTAATATGGTTAAATCAAGATTAGATAAACCTTATTCAAAATTTGATGGAACTTGCAATCCAGAAGGACCTTCTCATTGGTTTAAGAAATTTCTTGAAAGTAATGCAGACATATATCAACAAAAATATACACTATATGATAATCCTTTTTTAAGTCAAGATTATATACATAATCTTGAAATAGAATATACAGGAACAGTCTTTTTTGATAGGTTTATTTTAGGAGAATGGAAAGCAGCAGAAGGTTCTATCTATAGGCTATTTGCTGATAATACAGAACAATTTTTAGTTGATGAAATAAAAGAAAAACTATTATTAATTTCAATTGGAATTGATTATGGAGCAGGTGCAAGTAAGATAAAATTTGTTGCAACTGGAATTACTTATAATTTTCAAAATGTTTATATATTAGATGAGTATGATTTGAAAGAAATCTATGATCCTCAACAAATATATGAACATTTTTTATTGTTTTGGAAAAGAATTTATGACAAATATGGAATGTGTCAGTATGCTTTTGCTGATTATGGTGCGTTAGGAAATGTTATTACATTAGGCTTAATTAGAAGATGTCAAAAAGAAAGGATTCCTGTTCAAATAGAAGACTGTACTAAAGGATTAATAAATGACAGAATTTTTTTAAGTAGTACATTAATGGCGCAAAATAGATTAAAGATTTTAAGAAAAAATCAAATAATAGTGAAAGCATTTCAAGATGCAGTTTGGAACAATAAGAAACCAGACGAAAGACTTGATGATGGAACTACTGATATTGATAGTTTAGATGGATTTGAGTATTCAATTAACAGTTTTTATGAAAATTTAATAAATGCTAGGAGATAAAATATGAATTTACAACAATTTTTTTCAAATAAAGGATATGATATATCTGAAAAATTGAATTGGGATAAGTATATTGAATTATGGGAAACTTGGTATAAAGGAAAAGTAAGAAAATTTCATAGTTATTATATTTATAATGGTCAAAAAAAAGTAAAAAAAGAAAAAAAGAGCTTGCAAGGTGCAAAAAAAGTTTCAGAAGATTGGGCAGACTTACTATTTAACGAAAAAGTAAAAATAAATTTAGATAATGATGAATCTACAAAAGCATTAAATAAAATTTTTGACAAAAATAATGCTGTTGTAAAAATAAATCAAGGATTAGAAAGAAGTTTTGCATTAGGAACTGGTGCTTTAGTTGTTTCTGTCCAAAATATGAAAATAGATGAATCAATGAATGTTATTGATGTAACAGAAGCAACTACAAAATTTCAGTTTGTAGGAGCAAAAAAAATATATCCATTAAGTTGGGAAGATAATGAAATAAAAGAATGTGCTTTTGTTACATATAAAACTATAAAAGGTACAAATTACGTTCTTATTTCTATGCACATTTTAAACAATGATGGAAATTATGTAATAGAAAATTATAAATTTAAAGCTGAAAATAAAAATTTAGTGGCTGTTAGTGATAATGAAAAAGAAGGATTTGTAGAAAAATTTGATACAAAAAACAATATTCCTTGGTTTGCAATTATGAAACCTAATATATGTAATAATATAGATGAAGATACTCCTTTTGGCATTTCAGTATATGCAAATTCGGAAGATGTATTAAAAGAATTAGATGATTCATATAATGAATTAGGTAACGAACCAATTCTAGGAAGAAGAAGAACTTTTATATCAGAAGAAATGATGACATATGATGATGGAACAGGACAATTAACGTTTGATCCAGAAGATATTTCGATATATAGAATGCCAAAAGGATTTAACAAAGATAGCATGATACAACATTCTAGCGAAGATTTAAGAACAGATAAATTACAAAATGCTGTACAGTTTCATCTAAATATATTATCAGCAAAGAGTGGATTTGGACAAGAAAGGTATAAATTTGATGGTAATAGTATTCAAACAGCAACAGGAGTAATTAGTGAAAATTCAGATATGTATAGAACCCTAAAAAAACACGAACAAGTATTAGATAATAGTTTAAAAACAATAATAAAGGCTATAGCATATGCTTCTACAGAATTTGGACCTTATAATATAAAAGCAGAAAACATAACTATTGACTATGATGATAGTATTATAGAAGATACTGGAGCAAAACAAATTAGAGCACAATCAGAAGTTGGAGCCGGACTAAGAAGTAAAATGAATTATATGACAGATGTTAGAGGTTTAGGAAAAAAACAAGCAGAAGATGAATTAAAGTTAATAGATTCAGAAAAACTTTCTAATCAAGAGTTATTTGGTTTTCCAACAAATGAAGATATGAACAATAAAACAATAGAAGATAATATAAAGAAAGAAGAAAAGAAGGAGGAATAATAAATGTTACCTCCTAATTTTTTAGAAGATATAGAAAATCAAGCAATAAATTTATATAGCAGTTTAGAATTAGAAATAATAGAAGAAATAAGCAAAAGAATTGTAAATGTAGGATATGCAAATACAGTTGTACATAATGATGTTTTAATTGCTCAAGAAATGGGATTATTATATCAAGATATAATTTCATTAGTATCTAAAAATACAGAAAAATCATACGAAGAAATACAAAAAATATTTGAAAATGCAGGAATAGAAACATTAAAATTTGATGATAAAATATATAAAGAAGCAGGTTTAAATCCTATACCTATAAAACAAAGTAAAAGTATGCTTCAATTCTTAACGTCCACAGCTAATAAAACAAACAGTAATCTAAAAAATTTATGTATGACAACTGCTAATATAAGCCAGCAAGAATTTATAAATGCAATAGACAAAGCATATTTAGAAGTATCAACAGGTGTAAAAAGTTATTCTAGTTCTATTATTGATACAATACAAGAATTATCAAAAACAAGTTCAAAAGTTGAATATCCTAGTGGTTATAAAACAAGTATAGAAAATGCAGTAAGAATGAACATTATAACAGGGGTAAATCAAACTTGTGGTAAATTGCAAGAAATGCGAGCAGATGAAATGGGATGGGACTTGATGGAGCTTACAGCACATGGAGGAGCTAGACCAGAACATGCTGAATGGCAAGGCAAAATAGTAAGCCGAAGTGGTCGAAAAGGATATTTAAGCTTAGATGATATTGGATATGGAGAGCCAACAGGATTTAAAGGAGTAAACTGTAGGCATGACTGGTATCCATATTTCAAAGGTAGTTCAAGAACTTATACAGATGAGCAATTAAACAATTGGAAAAACGAAACTGTTACATATAATGGACAAAAAATAAGCAAATATAATGCTTCTCAAATCCAAAGAAGAATGGAAAGACAAATAAGACAAGATAAAAAAGATATTGCTGGATTACAAGGAATTTTGACAAGTAAAAACAAAGATGATAAAATACTGGAAGAAGCTAAACAGAAATTACAAAGTAAACAAATCAAGCTCAATGAACATAATTCAATACTTAATGATTTTGTAAAACAGACTAATAGCAAGAAAGATAATAGTAGGTTGTATGTTGGCAAAACTACAATAAAAGAAAATAAAAACAAAACAATAAAATCTGCTAAAAGTTTTAAAGTGCAACAAAAGGATATATTATTAAGTAATTTTAATAAATACGAAAACATAGATGTGTCTGAATTGACTCCTGAACAAAGAAGTCTAGTAATCAACTACAAAATGTATAAAATGGGGATGGGAGATGAATACTTAAAACTAGCACAAAAAAGCAATGTTAAAATAACAGAATTAGAAAATATTAAAAATAGAAAAAGTGATTATTTTGACATTACTTTTGAAAGCAAGTATAAGAAAGCTAAACAATATACAACTGAACAATCAGACGCTTTAACAAAAGTATATCAAAGCAATTTAAATAAATTAAATAAAGAACAAAAATCAAGCATTGCAGATTATACAGGAATAGACTTTGATGATATAAATAGAAGTTTAAGAGCAGAAAGAAAATTAAGTGAACGACTAAGCAAAAATATTGATAACATAACAGATGCATTAAACAATTCTATTACTGTTGAAGATATGATAGTACATAGACATGTTGAATTTGATGGAGCAAGCAAATTTACAGGACTTAAGGAATATCAATTAAAAGATAATAGCATAGAAGAATTAAACAAATTACTAAAAGGAAAAGAGTGCACGGATAAAGCATTCATAAGTACATCAATTAGAAATTTTAAAGATGAACTTAGGGAGGTTGTATATGATATTTATATACCAAAAGGGACGAAAGGATTATATATCAATGAATTAAGTACAAGTTATAAAGACATAGAATATGAATTTTTACTACAGAGAGAAACAAAATTTAAAATACAAGAAATTTTCAAAGATACAGATGGAACACTTAAAATTGTTATGGAGGTAATCGGAAATGGTATCTAACTTACAAGAAATATTTAACCAACATTATATAGAAGCTCGAAGAGCAAGGGGCGATGAATATTTATGGGAGAAATTTAGAGAATATTACAATAAAAACGAATACATATACAACAAAAATACATTTGTAGATGATTTTGCTAAAGTATACAAAGAAATTACAGAGAAAGATTTGGTAAAAGATAAATTATATTATGTGAAAAAGTTAGATACAGGTAAAGGCTTATCAAGAGGAGAAACATATACAAATTATTGGCTTAATACAGTAATACCATATATACAAAAAAAATTAAATTAGTTATTAAAATTTTATAGTTATAAATAAAGGGCTAGAAATAGCTCTTATTTTTATGTCTTTTTTATTATTGCAGACATTAAAGAACAATAAAATATAACTCTTATCTATTGGAGATATAAATAAATAGATTGCACAATGTCAGAGTGAACTGACCTTTAAAATAAATCTGTGTAGTAGAAAGGAATTTTTATGGATGACGAACTAAAAGAATTATTTGGAGATAAAGCATTATCTTATGATGACTTTACAAAACAAGTTGAAGGTAAAGGAATAAAGCTTGTTAATCTCTCAGCTGGAGGTTACATTGCTAAAAATAAGTATGATGATGATGTAAAAAAAGCAAAGAATTTGGATTATAAGAAAAAGTTCGAAGATTTGCAAGCATCAATTGAGGGAGACGATGGAGTAAATGCCAAATTGAAAAATATCACAACCGAAAGAGATGATTATAAATCAAAATATGAAACTTTAAATAAGGAATATTCTATTTTAAATGCAACAAATAAAGTAACAAATGCAGGAATAAAACCCGAGTTTGCTAAATTTGTCGCAAATGAAGTATTAGATATGACTTCTGATACGATTGACTTTGATACAGCATTAAAGTCATTTAAAGCTAAAAATCCACAATACAATGTAGAAACTACAGTAGTCAAAAAAAATTCAAGTGTAGATTTGGGAGGAAACTCACAAATAAATCAAAATGGAACAAATCAAATTATGAACGATTTAATTCGTTCAGCAAGAGATTAGCATATAGCTAGTTTTATTTTTTTATAAGGAGGAAATAATTATGGGACAAATGATTTCAAGAAGTGATGCAGAAACTTTAATCGATGAGCAAGTTTCAAAAGAAATAATAGAAGGAGTAGTAAAAAGTTCAAAAGCGATGTCAATGTTTAGAAGATTACCAAACATGACATCAAACAAAACAAAAATGAGAGTATTAGATGCTTTACCACTTGTTTATTGGCAAGGTAGCGATAATGCAAGAAAACAAATAACAAAAATGGCTTGGGACAAAAAATATATAGTTGCTGAGGAAATGGCAGTTATAGTTCCAATTCCTGAAAATGTTTTAGATGACGCAAATTATGATATTTGGGGAGAAGTAAAACCTAGAATTGAAGAAGCAGCAGGTAAAAAATTCGACCAAGCAGTATTTACTGGAGTAGATAAACCAGCAGGATTTAGAGCTGATTTATTAACATCTGCAATAAATGCGGGTGCTAAAGTTACACCTCAAGATACAATGTATTTATCAATAGACAAAGCTATGAGTTTTGTTGAAGAAAGTGGATATAATCCAACAGGAATTTTAGGTGGAATGAATGTAAAATCAGCATTTAGAACAATGTTAGATAGCAACGGACAACCAATAAAAGGAACTGAAATTGATAGTTTATCAAAAGCTTATGTTGATAATGGTGCTTGGGACAAAACAATAGCACAAATGCTAGTAGGAGATTTCTCACAAGCTGTTTATGCAATAAGACAAGATATAACATTCAAAGTATTAGACCAAGCTGTAATTCAAGATCCTGCAACAGGAGAGATTTTATATAATTTAGCACAAGATGATATGGTTGCTTTAAGAGTAACAATGAGACTTGGTTGGGAAGTTCCTAATCCAATTAACTCTTTACAACCTGATGAATCTGTAAGATTCCCATTTGCTGTTATATTACCTGGAGAATATTCAGAGGGAAGAGTAAAAGTAATATTTACTGTAAAGGATACAGAAGCAGAAGCTAAAGAATTAGAAGGAGCAAAAGTAAACTTTAATGGTTTAATTAAGAAAACAAATGCGTCTGGAAAAGCAGAATTTTACTCAAATAAAAACTCAAATGGATTATATAGAGTAACATATGAAGAAATGAAAAGAGATGTCTTAGGTGAGGTTGAAGTAAAAGATAGTGCTACAAATGTAGATGTATCTATAAATGTAAAAAAAAAAGCGGAGAAATAGTTGTAGATCCCGAAATAACAGAGGTAACAATTACACCAGAACTATCTCTAAAGGCAACTCTTGAAATAGATGCAAAAATAGCTGAATTAAGTGCAACAGGTGGAACAGAACCTATAACATATTCTTTAGAAGGAAGTTCAGAAAATTTTAAAATAGAAGGAACTCAAATTAAAGCCAAAAAACAAATTACTGATGCTGTAACTGAAAGTGTAACAGTAAAAGCAACAGACAGTAAACAAAAAACTAAGACTGCAACAAAAGAAATAAAAATTGAAGCATCAGAAGCTGTTTAGAAAGGAGTTAGGGTATGCTTAAGTATATAACAGATGAAGAATATAAAAAGTTGTTAGAAGTTGAAAGCATACCTAACAACTTTAATAATTTAGTAATTCAAGCAAGTGAATATATTAATCATAATACTTTTGGAAGAATTGATAAAAACAATCCACACGAAAAAGTTAAATATGTTACTTGTTTAATTGTTGATTTACTTAACGAAAAAGAAAATAAACTATCCGAAATAAAAAATTTAAAATCACAAAATATTGAAGGCTGGTCTGAAACATATGCAACACCAGAAGAAATCAAATCTGATTATAATGAAAAAATGAAAACAATCTTGTCAGACTACTTATGGGATGTAATAGGAACTGATGGAAATCCTCTTTTGTATTGTGGGGTGTGTTAGATGAATAAAAGATTTTTTATACATAAAATAACAGTTTATCATACAGAAGATGATGAAACATATAGTCCAATATATTTTGAACAAGTTTATTTTAGACATAACAAAAAAACTAATTTAGTAGATAAAGGATTAGAAAAAGGAAGTACAGGTTCTATTACTATACCTACTACAGAAAAATTAAATATATCTACTGATGATTATATAGTAGAAGGAATTGTAAATGATGAATTTGATTTATCTTCATTACAGGAAAAATATCAAGTATTTAAAGTAGTAAGTGTTGATGACAATAGAAAAGGAAACTTACAGCATTATAAAATAGGAGTATCAGAGTAATGGCAAGTAGTGGTTTTAGTGTAAAAGTAAAAATGAACTCAATATCAAAGATAGTAAAAGACCATGGTTTAGACAATAATGGAAGAGTAACGAAGTTTTTTAGAGATGATGCTGATAGATTGATGAATCCGTATATACCATTTGATACAGGAATGCTAAGAAGAAATAAAACTTATCCTAATAATAGTTCCATAAAGTATACAAGTCCTTATGCTAAGTATCAATATTATGGAAAACTAATGTTATCTAAAAGTGGAAGTGCTTGGGCTAAATTAGGAGAAAAGAAAGTTTCAACCAATAAAGAATTAAAATATCATTCTTCTGAAACTGGTCCAAAGTGGGATAAACTTATGTTGCAAAGAAGAAAGAACGATTTAATTAAAGATATTCAAAATTACATTAAAACTGGAGGATAAAATGGAAGAACAAAAATCAAAAATAGAATATATTAAAGATTTTATTGAAAAATGTCCATTATTGAAAAAAGGAAAAGTCAATGTGGATTATATAAAAGATAAGCCACAAAGTTACTCAATAGATGAAACACCTGCTGAAACAATTTTAGATAGATTTACAGATGGAGGCACAAGAAGGCAAATACAATTTGATTTTTCAATTCAAGCCAATTTTAATATATTAGAAAATATTAAAAATTCAAGGTTTTGTGATGATTTTTTAGACTGGATAGAAGAAGAAAACAATAAAAGAATTTTACCAATGATAAAAGGTGCAGAAGAAATTAAAGGCAACAGAGGTACAATATTGCAAACAACCGAAACAACTGCAATATATGTAATACCTCTACAATTTATTTATGTTGAAGAAGCTTAAAAGCTTCTATTTTTTATAAAGGAGGAACTTAAAATGGCAGAAGTAGAAGAAAAAATAGTTAAAAGAAGTGATAAAATCGCATTTTTAAATACAGGTACAGCAGAAGAACCTAAATATGAAAGAATGAGAAAATTCACAGAATTATCTAATTCAAGAAATCCTCAAGAATATTCAAGACAATACGTTGATAGAGATGGAGAAGATACAGATGTTACAGGATTTTCTCCTGAAAAAGGATTTGCATTTGATGAATATGCTAATAACCCAGTTCATAAAAAAATAGTGGATATTATTGAAGATGAGAAAAAAGGAAATGATGCAATTGTTGATATTTTAGTTGTAGATAAATCAAGAACTGTTGAAGCAGGAGGCTATGAAGCCAGAAGAAGAAACTATACAGTAGTAGCTGATAGCGATGGAGATGAAACTAATGCTTATACATATAGCGGTTCATTTAAAAGTAATGGCGAATTTGAAAAAGTAACAGCTACTTTAGATGAAAAAGAATTGATAGCTACAATTAAAAAAAACTAAAACAAGAAGTAAATATAATAGTAAAAAGACAGAATAAAGGGAAATAATCCTTTTATTCTGTTTTAAATAGGAGAAGTTATGAAAATTAAAGATATAGAAGTTAATTTTGATTTTTTAGATACAGATGATGCAGAAAAATTTGAAAATGCTGCTAAGGAAGTAATTGAAAAATGTAAGAAAAAAAGAGAACAAGAAATGTCTTATTCTCAGTCAATAAAAGAAGAATGCCAAGTAATAGAAGAATTTTTTGACAAAGTATTTGGAGAAGGAATATCACAAAAATTGTTTAATGGAAAAAGAAATTTAGGAGAACATATAACTGTATTTGAAGATATTGTGAAAGCAAAAATTGAAAAACAAAAAGATTTGCAAACAGTATATGATAGATATAAGCCTAATAGAGAGCAAAGAAGATATAATCAATATCGCAAAGGTAGAAAATAATGAAAAAAAATATTTTATTAGATAGATTACCTAAATTTACTCCAAATGGTTTTAAAATAAGAACTGATTTTAGAGAAAGCATAAAATTTGAATTACTAATGCAAAATAATAAAATAAATGAAAAAAATAAAATAATATACGCGTTAAATTTATATTATTATGATACAAGTAAAATCAAAGATATTAAACAAGCAATAAATGATATTCTTTGGTTTTATAGATGTGGAAAAGAAATAAAAAAAGAAGAAAACAATGAAACAAGAAAAGCAAAACAAATTTATAGCTATGAATTTGATGATGAATATATATATAGTTCATTTTTAGAATATTATGGAATTGATTTAAACAGTATAAAATATTTGCATTGGTGGAAATTTAAAGCTTTATTTAATGGACTAGGAGAAAAAACAAAAATTGTAGAAGTTATGAGCTATAGAAATATGAATGTAGAGAGAATCAAGGATAAAGAGATGAAAAAACACTATATAAAAATGCAACAAATCTATGCTTTACCTGATATGAGAACTGAAGAACAAAAAGAAGCTGATTTTGCAGAAAATATGTGGTAAAATATTGAAAAATGTTAAAAGATGTAATATAATCCTTAAATAAGGAGTATGTTATGAAATTTGGAATAAGAAAACCTAATATAAAGAAAAGTATAAAAGCAAAAACTACAGGAAAATTAAAAAGAAAAGTTAAAAGTTCTGTAAATCCATTTTATGGAAAGAAAGGAATGGGGTATATAAACAATCCTAAAAAGGCTGTTTATAATAAAATTTATAATAAAACATCAATAAATGCGTTTGATGTTTTTAAGAAATCTAAAAATACATTTTATAATATTTTTATAGCTTTACCTTTATTTTTTATAGTATTAGCTATTCAAATAGTGTATTATTTCTATAAATATTTATTTATTGGGGTAATATATATAATAAGTAAAATTAAATCTTTATTAAAGAATAAAAAAGAAGAGGAACAATGAAAAAGTGGTATATATGTCCATATTGTAAAAAGAAGAAATTAATAAAATATGAAAAAGATGCTCAAGCAAATGGCATCTTTTTATTATGTAAAAAATGCGGAAATGAAGTAGAAATAAAAATAAATAATAATAATAAATAAGTCTTTAAATTGAGCCTATGAGCCTGACTAGAAAGGAAAAAATATGTCAGATGGCTCAGTTATAATAGATACAAAATTAAACAATGATGGAATAGAAAAAGGTGCTAGCAAGATACAAAATGCATTTGGAAAAATAGGTAGTATAGCTGGAACTGCATTAAAAGGTGTAACAGTAGCAATAGGTACAGCAACCACTGCATTAGTTGGATTAGGAACAGCATCTGTAAGCTCTTATGCAGATTTAGAACAAAATATAGGTGGAGTTAAAACTTTATTTAAAGATAGTTCGGAACAAGTAATAAAAAATGCAGAAAATGCTTATAAAACTGCTGGAATGACTGCTAATGAATATATGTCAACAGTAACAAGTTTTAGTGCTAGTTTATTGCAAAGTCTAGGTGGAGATACAGAAAAAGCAGCAAATAGTGCAGATGTGGCAATAAGAGATATGGCTGATAATGCAAATAAGATGGGTACTTCAATGGAAGCTATACAAGTTGCTTATCAGGGATTTGCAAAACAAAATTATACAATGCTTGACAATTTAAAATTAGGCTATGGTGGTACTAAAACTGAAATGGAAAGACTGCTAGCTGATGCTGAAAAAATTTCAGGGGTAAAATATGATATTTCAAATTTAAATGATGTATATAGTGCTATTCATGTTATTCAAGGAGAACTGGGAATAACAGGGGCAACGGCAGAAGAAGCAGCTACAACTATAACTGGTAGTGTAGCTTCTATGAAAGCAGCTTGGGATAATTTCTTAAACGGAAGCGGAACTATAGAACAATTTGTTGAAACTGGAATAACAGCGATAGAAAATATTGTTGATGCGGCTGGAAAATTATTACCTAATATTGTACAAAGTATTGCTAATGCTACACCTCAAATCATAGAAGGGATAAATAAAATTTTCCCTAAAATATTAAATCTACTAACAACTAATTTACCTTTAATTTTATCAAGCATAGAACAATTATTGAGTGCCTTATTGCAAGCAATTATTGACTATATTCCTCAATTAGTACCAATTGCAATACAGCTAATAGAATCCTTTATAGATGGACTTTTATCTATGTTACCACAAATATTAGAAGCTGGAATTGTATTATTAGCAGAACTAATAAAAGGTATAGCGGAGATGTTACCGGAGCTAATTCCTAAGGCAATTGAATGCATTATGAACTTGGTAGAAACACTAATCGATAACTTGCCTTTACTTATAGATGCAGGTATACAACTTATAATCGCTTTAGCAGAAGGTTTAATTGAAGCTTTACCAGAATTGTTAGAAAAAATACCAATAATTATCGAAAAATTTTTGAATTATATAACTAATAATATTCCCAAAATAGTTCAAATGGGAATAACTTTAATCATCAAATTAGCAGAAGGACTTATAAAAGCAATACCTTCTTTAATAAAAGCAATACCTCAAATAATAAGTGCTTTAGTAAGTGGTCTTGGAAATGCAGTAGGTCAACTTGTTGAAGCAGGAGCCAATTTAGTAAAAGGTATTTGGCAAGGTATTTCAAATACTGTAAGTTGGATTTGGAATAAAATATCAGGTTTTTGCAATTCTATTGTAAGTAAAATTAAAGGATTTTTTGGTATTCATTCTCCTTCAAAATTATTTAATGAAGAAATAGGACAAAATTTAGGTTTAGGCTTAGGAGAAGGCTTTAATGATAGCTTAAAAGATGTTTATAAAGATATGCAAAAAGCTGTAGAATATGAAAACGCAAAATTAACATCTAATTTAACAAGTACACATCAAATACAAGTTACAAATGAAGATAATAGACAAGCAAGACTTGAAAGTATTGATGATAATAAAGAAATAACCGTAAATTCAGTAACAAAATTAGATGGTAAAGTAATAGCAAGAGAAACTAATAAAGTAAATACAAGACAAAAACTACAATATGGTATTGCATAGGAGGAAAAATGGTATTATTAAAACATGGAGATTTTGAATTTAAGAATATATTAAAAGGCGGATATAAAATAAAAGAAGACGAACCGGATGTAATAACAAAAGTTAAAATGTCTAATGGAAGTGAGAGAAGAAATTATGGAGACATGCCTAAAACTTATATTAAAGTTAAATTTGGAAAATTAAATAAGGATACATATAAAGAATATATATCTCATTTTTCAAAAAATGAAGATGTATATTCTTATTTTTCATTAAAAGAGCAAAAAATGAAAACTAAAATGTTTTTCGTAACTCTTCCAGAAGTCTCAGTAGAATCTACTAACAATAATCATATATATGATGAATTTGAAGTAACTCTTGAACAATGCGGGGAGGCATAATATGATAGAAGTTTTAGAAAAAGTAAAACAAGCTTATGATAAAAGCACTACGCAAATTGATAGAATTATTGTAAATAATAAACCATATAGAATAACAAATGTTGATTATAATGATGATTGCTATGATGAAGGCAATATATTTGGAACAGCAATAGCAAGATTACTAGAATTTGATATAGAAAATAATATTGAATTAGAAAACACAGAATTTGAATATCAAACAGGAATATATATTGATAATGAAATTTTTTGGATTAGTTTAGGAAATTTTATAGTTCAAGATGTAGAACCAAACGATACAACCACTATAAATAAAGTGACAGCTATGGATTATATGCTTAAAAGTAATATTAAATATAATTCAAAATTAGATTATAAATCAGGTAAAGTAACCATGCTAGATGTTGTAAAAGAAGGCTGTCAACAATCAGGATTAGAATTAGCAACAACTGATTTTGCAAATAATGATTTTATAGTCGATAGCAATCAATTTTCAAAAGATACACTAATTAGACAAGTTTTTCAAGCTGCAGCTCAAATGAGTGGAACATTTGCAAAGATTAGAAGTGATAATAAATTATACTTTATAACACCTAAAAGAAAAGGACTATTAGTAAAAGAAGTTGATAAAATGACAGTAGCAGAATTTAATAAATTGCTTGTCGAAAAACTATCAGCCTGTGAAAATAATTATTCTTCAAGTGATTATGAAGAACTAATAATAAAAAGAAACACACATCCAATAAATCTAGTAAGCTTAGGAATGAGTGACATTGAAGGAGAAAATATAACTCTAAGAGATGAAGAAAGTATTGCAAAAGATGGAGAAAATAGTTTAGTTATTAACGATAACCCTTTTGCATACACACAAGAAAAGAGAGAGCAATTGATAACTGCTCTCTTTAACGTTGTAAAAGGATTTGAATATACATCTTTTGAAATAACAGGTCAAGCAAAGCCATATTTAGAAACTGGAGATGAAATAGTAGCAAAAGATAAAGAGGGTAACTTAAATCACTCATTTTTATTTAGATTTAGATATAAAAGTCCTAATGGTCTTGAAAGCGAAATGTCTGCTCCATCAATTACTAAAGCAACAGTTAATTATCAAAACGTACCTAATGCTTTAGATATTGCAAAAAGAACAGAAATAATTGTAGATAAACAGAATCAAACTATAACAGGCTTAATAGAACAACAAGGTGATACATCAGAAAAATTAGCAGAGTACGAACAAACAATAGATGGATTTAAAACAACAGTAAGTTCTGTTGAAGAGGACATAACGAATTTAACTAAACAAACAATAGTAAGTGTTGATGTAGAGTATGCATTAAGTAATAGTACAACAGTAGCTCCAACAGAAAATTGGAGTACAACTGCTCCAGAATGGGAAAATGGAAAATATATGTGGCAAAGAACAGTTACAACTTATGCAGATAAAAATCAAGAAATAAGTGAACCAACATGTATTGCAGGAGCTAAAGGAGATACTGGAGAAAAAGGAGCAGATGGAAAAAATGGAACAAATGGTACTAACGGTAAAGATGGTACAAATGGAGAAAATGGACAAGATGGTATTGGTGTAAAAGAAATAGAGGAAGAATATTATTTATCTACATCAGATAAAGACCAAATAAATGGAAGTTGGAAATCGACGCAAGATACTTGGACTAGCGGTAAATATATATGGATAAGAAATAAAATTACTTGGACTGATGATAATGTAACTTATACAGAACCTATCTTAGCAACAGGAATAAATAAAGCTAATGAATTAGCAAATAGTGCAAATGAACAATCAAAAGTAACATCAGAAAAATTAGCAGACCAAACAATAGAAGTTGGTAAAATTGCTCAAAGAGTACAAGATATAGAAGATGTAACAAAAACAGTCGAAGGAGATAAAACAATAACATTAGAAAATTGCGTTGAAGGAAGTTTGTTAGAACTACATATTTTCGGTAATAATACAGTATTTGATTCTTTGTACCCAGCTAATAATTTATATCCTGCAAATAACTTGTATCCAAAAGGCGATAGCAGAATAGAAGTAACAAATGAAAATAATGAAACAACTATATATGAATTAGGAGTTAAAGAAGTTTTAAGAAGCAATGGAGATACAAGAGATGAATATATTTTAGAAAAAGGAAAAGCTAAAGTAATTAGAAGAATATCAAATACTGGAACAGTATTATCAAAAGAAACAGTAGAAGACTTAGGAGAGTTCTATATTAGCTTAAGTAAAGGAACAAATACAATAACAATAAAGAACTATTCTGCAACATTAAGTGCAACATTTGCAATTCAAAATGATTTTACAGATGTATTTGCTACAAGAGTTGAAATGAATAGTTCAATAACAGAAACCGCAGAAGAAATAAATTTAGAAGTAAGAAAAAAAGTTGATGAAAATGAAATTATTTCAAAGATAAATATGAGTTCAGAAGATATAGGAATTGAAGCCAAAAAGATAAACATCAACGGAGTAGTTAGTGCAAATGGTAATTTTGAAGTTGATACTGAAGGAAATGTCTCTATGGCTGGAAATATCTATATGACAGGAACAAATACTAAAATAATTGGAGGAGATGGAATGATGACAAATCTTCAATATTTTAGTTCTGGTTTAGTTGGACATGATTTTATAAATACTGGAGCAGAAGCAAATCAAGGATATGACCAAAAAATAGGTATAGCATTACTAATCAACATACCATCAAATTTTAAAATTCAAAATGCTAAATTAAAACTAAAAAATTCTGAAATCAAATATCAAACTTGGGATGGTAGAAGTTCTTCTTATGGAAATTGTTCAAATATATCATGTAGCAAGGAATATTCAATTGGTCATACATGGCAAGGAGGCACAACATCAATTGTAAATATAGATTTACCAAGTTTTCAAGGAGAAAAGATTGCTGATTTAGGAAGTTTTATAAACAATCAAGAAAGAGAAATTGATATAACAAATTTTTTATCACAAGGAATGCAATATATTGTAATTGGTGATTATGCAAATGTAGCAAAAGATTATGATGATGGTTGGTCAAAAACGGGCTATATAGATGCTTTTGTGGATTGTTTTGGATACATAAAATATTAGATAAGGAGGAAAAATAAATGGCTTATTTTAATTTTGAAAATGGAAAAACAGCATTAAATGATACTAATTTAAAAGCAATGCAAAAAGGTCTTATGGAGCTAGTATTTCCAATTGGTTCTACATATATAACACAAACAGATACAAATCCAAGTACGATTTTAGAATTTGGAACTTGGGAACGCTTCAAAGGTGTATTAGCAGTTGGATTAGATGAAGATGATTCTGATAAGTATTTCAATGAAATAGGTAAAAAAGGTGGAGAAAAGAAACATACTATGACTGTTGATGAAATAGCAGAACACACGCATTCTTTCAGAATGGGTGGAAGTACTTATAGTCAAGAAGATAATCATTCGTCAATAGTTGCTAAAACTGTAGAAGGTGCACAAATTCCTCTAGAGGATTGGGGAGGCAAATATAAATATCATACAGATGCAAATCAAGTTGCAGGTAAAGGACAATCTTTTAATGTAACACAACCTTACGAAGTCGTTGGTTATATGTGGATAAGGAGGGCATAAATGAGTGAAACAGCAAATTTAAAATTATTTAAACATGATAATCCACCAAATAATACAAATCAGTTTGATGCAAAAAAGGCTTTAAATGATAACTGGGATAAGTTAGATGATTTTTCAGAAAATATAAAAACCAAGATAGATACTTTAATAGTAACAAAGACAATAACTTTAAATGAAGATGTAGCAGAACAAACAGAGTATGAACTTCCTATTTCGTATACAGTAGGAAATGACAGCCTAAAGATACATTGGCAAGGAGTTCTGCTTGAACAAGGTGAAGAAGGAAATTACATAGAAGTAGGAGAAAGAGGACAAGCTTCAAATGAAGTAAAGTTTGGATGGGATTTAGAAGCGGGAGAAACTCTTATTATAGAAGTGCGAGGTGATACAAATGAGTAAAACACTAGAAAAGATATTAGAAGATGAATTATTTAAAGTAGAAGAATTAGAAGGCTTATGCTCATTTAGTTTAAAAACGAAAAGAGGTGTTGTGTAATGCAAATGCCTCTACTTAAAAAACTAGAATTAAAATATAAAAATTTGAAAAATCAGTTTCCAAAAGGACAAGCTTCTGGAGAAAATATAACGATAAATGATAGTAGCAATTTAGAATTTGATAAGTTTAATATTTCGGGAAATTCTATACAAGATGGAGAACCAAATTTAGAAAACAAAGTTGATATAAAAAATTGTGGAAAAGATGGAAATATAAATTTTAAAATAACAAATAAAAATTTATTTAATGCAAGAGAAGCATTTAAAAATTTAATACAACAAGGATTAGTTTCTATTAACGATAAAGGACAAATTGTTTTAAATGGAGAAATACCATTAACTAATTTTTATGTTTATTTAAAAAAAGGTACTTATCAAACAAAGGAAGATACTAATACTTTGCACGGTTTTTGGGACGGAGGAGATTATTATTTTGGCAGAAATAGTTTAGTAACCATTAAAAGTAATGCAAAATATAGATGTTATCTTCCTAAAAATAATTATACTAATAAAATATTAGAGCCTATGATATATAAAACAGATATAATTGATAAAAATGCTAGTTATGTAATAAATGAAGAACAAAATATATCAATACCAGTACAACAATCTATGCTTGAAGGAGATTACTTTGATTTAGCAAGAAAAAAAGAAGTGCATAATTGGGATAAGGTTGTATTAGATGGAGAAAAAAATGCTTTTACTTATAAGCATGGCAATATTGCAACAGATACTCAAGGTTTCTTTATGTTTTCATTAAAAAATAAAATTGTAGGAAAAAATGGAGATATAGATAATTGTAAATGTGATTATCTAAAAAATATTGGCGAATTTAATCCTAGCAATGCAATAAATGAAACTGGACTATGGTGGCAAGGAAATAGTGGAGATGATAATGTTTACGCATCTTTACCTTTTACAACCTTGGAAGATGCAAACAATTGTCTTAAAAATAATCCTATAACAATTTATTATAAAACTAAAACTCAAACAGAATTAGATTTTATAGAAGAACAAAGAAAAGTATTTAATCAATTAAAAGAATTACATACATACAAAGGAACAACACACATATATTCAACAGATGAAGTAAGTCCAATATTTGAAGTTGAGTATTCAAAAGATTTAGAAACAATATTGAAAGGATAAAAATATGATAGAAGATTTAAGTAATATTCAAGTGATAATAACACTAATAATATCAATGTCTACATTATTAGGTATATTTGCAGGCATTATAAATAAAATGCTAGATAAGAAATTAAAAGGCTTATATCACGATAATCGTAGACAATATAGATATATGATAGTAGATTTCGCAGGAGATTTACACAATGGAATAAAGAAAACAAGAGAAGAATTTCAATCTATATTAGACATATTTGGAAGATATGAAATTCTAGTGGACAAGCTAAAAGTAAAAAATCATTATACAGACAGCGAAATAGCATACATAAAAGATAAATATAAAGAATTAAAGTAGAAAGGAGGACAAGCTAAATGGATATATCAGTATTAAGTGAATTTTTATCTGTTATAGTAGTAGGAATATGCTTATGCGTTGGTTATGTAATAAAACACAGCTTAGACTTTATACCAAATAAGTACATACCTTTAATAATGCTAATCCTAGGAACAGTAACAAATATACTAATGAATATAGGACATATAGATGCAACAGTAATATTATCAGGTATGTTTAGTGGACTAGCTAGTACAGGTTTGCATCAAGTATTTAGTAAATTGATAAATAAGGAGGAAGAATAATATGTTAGTAATGACAATGAAAAGATTACAAATGAACCTTGTATTTTTAGGTTATGATACAGGAGGAATAGACGGAATAAAAGGAGCAAAAACGAAGAAAGCTATAAGAGATTATAGAATATCAAGAGGTTTAGGAGATAGTGAAATTGCTGACCAAAAAATGATAGACTGTATAAGAAATGAAATCTGTGAGATTCAAAGAACAGTAGGAGCTAATCCAGATGGAGTAGCAGGAAATGAAACTATTGCTAAGAAAGCAGAATATGATAAAAAGGGAAATAGCTATTCTTGGGATAATGTAAAGCATTTCAATAAAAGTGAATTTACTTGTAAATGTGGTTGTGGACTTAATAACATAGACTTAAATCTTGTAAAAATACTAGATGAAATAAGAGAACACTATAATAAGCCTTTAGTAATAACTAGTGGTTGTAGATGTCAAACTCATAACGCAAATGTTGGAGGAGTAAAAGGTTCTCGTCACGTTTTAGGAAAAGCATCAGACATTTATGTACAAGGAGTTTCTACAAAAGATTTATTAAATTATACAACAAGCCTTGTTAATGCTGGAAAATTAAGATATACTTATACAAACAATTCAAATATGACTGGAGCAGTTCATGTTGATATAGTATAAAGAAATTTGTTACCCTTTTGTTACCCACCGAGCAGATTTTAATAAGTTTCAATAGGTTTTAATTTTTTTTGAAAATGTTTATAAATAAAGGAAAACAAGGCGTTACAAGGGAAACAAAAATTTACGAAAAATAGGTATAGTATAATGCCTATTATAATGGAACTATAATAAAAAGTACTAACATTATAAAAATATTTTTGTCAAGTTTTAGTATATAAAATTTGCAAAAAGTTACATAATGTGGTATAATTAAAAGAGTTACACCAAAAGCAGAAAGGAGCAAAGAAAATGAACGAGAAATTTCTTGTTCTAAATTTAGAACACAAAGACGAAGTTACTGTAGAAGAGTTCTTTCGGAGGCAGTCGATAGAATATATTGGCTGGGTTGCAAGAAAAAGCGACGGAATGGTAGAAAAAGAAGTAGTGAAGCGATTTGGAGAGTACTTTATCATTTCCGATTATTCAACAAGAAAATCAGTAATTGGAAAAGGACTAAGAAAAAAAGCAGGTTGGCAAACGACTTGCAGGCTGACTATGGATGAAGAATTTCACACAGAAGATTGCCATTTACTGAAATCGTGTCCTATTGTGGTTGCTGTTGTGGATTTGGATTGTGATAAGTTTATAGATCACTTCCAGAGGTACTGCAGAAGATATGCTTTTTCTTGGTCAGAAGTAAAAAAAGCAAAAGAAAGGGCTGAAAAAGAAGTAGACGTTGATGTATTTGTGAACGACAAGTATATTGAACGTAACAAGTTTATTGCTCTTGCTGGCTAGTACAATTGTCAGCATAAATAAAAAGTTTTTTTTGCTCTTGCTGGCTAAGATATTCGCCAGCGTAAATAAAAAGTTTCTAGATGATTATATTATATCTGGAGACTTTTTATTTTTTATTAATTTGAATCAAGTTAATTTTTATTAATTTCAGGAGTAAAACACGTTATTCTATTGCAAAAAGCATAAAAAAATTATATAATATTAACGTAAAAATTCAAAAAGACAACAAAGAAAGGATATAATTAAAAATGGAACAAGAGATAATAAATAGAATTTTTACTATAAAAAATATATTAATTTATATATTAGCAATCAATTTATTTACATTTTTAATAATGTGGTATGATAAACACGAGGCAAAAATAGGCCAGTGGAGAGTAAGCGAAGGATTCTTATTTTTGCTAGTACTTATTGGTGGAGGAATTGGTGGCATAGCAGGAATGTACACATTTAGACACAAAACTAAGAAATGGTATTTTAAGTATGGATTTCCAGCAATAACTATAGTTGAAATTATTGTAGTTATATATTTAAAATTAGCTTATTTCATGTAAGCGAAGAAAGGAAAAATTATTATGTTAGATAATATGGATACACTAGTAAATTTATGTAAGGCAAGGGGATATATATATCCAGGATCAGAAATTTATGGAGGTTTAGCCAATACATGGGATTATGGACCATTAGGAGTTGAACTAAAAAATAATGTAAAAGCAATATGGAGAAAAAAGTTTATACAAGAACAAAAAAATATTGTAGGATTAGATGCAGCAATATTAATGAATCCAGAAACATGGGTAGCATCAGGACATTTATCAGGATTTTCTGATCCACTTATAGATTGTAAAGAATGTAAAACAAGACATAGAGCAGATAAATTAATTGAAGAATGGGCTCATGAAAATAATAAAGACTTAGTAGCAGATGGATGGACTGATGAACAATTAGTAAACTACATAAATGAAAATAAGATTCCATGTCCAAACTGTGGAAAAACTAATTTTACAAGTATAAGAAAATTTAATTTAATGTTCAAAACTTTCCAAGGTGTAACTGAAGACAGTACTTCTACAGTTTATTTAAGACCAGAAACAGCTCAAGGAATATTTGTTGATTTCAAAAATGTATTAAGAACAACAAGAAAGAAAATGCCTATGGGAATTGCACAAGTAGGAAAAGCTTTTAGAAATGAAATAACGCCTGGAAACTTTATTTTTAGGACAAGAGAATTTGAACAGATGGAATTAGAATTTTTCTGCAAACCAGGAACAGATTTAGAATGGTTCAGTTATTGGAAAGAATTTTGCAAAAATTTCTTATTATCTCTAGGAATGAAAGAAGAAAATATGAGACTAAGAGATCATTCAAAAGAAGAACTAATTTTTTACAGTAAAGCAACTACTGATATTGAATTTTTATTCCCATTTGGCTGGGGAGAACTTATGGGAATTGCAGATAGAACAGATTATGATTTAACAAAACATGCAGAACATTCAAAAGAAGATTTAACATATCTTGATCCTGAAACAAATGAAAGATACATTCCTTATGTAATAGAGCCATCTATGGGAGCAGATAGATTAACATTAGCATTTTTATGTAATAGTTATGAAAATCAAGATTTAGGAGAAGGAGATTCAAGAATAGTACTACATTTACATCCAGCATTAGCACCATATAAAGTTGCAATTTTGCCACTTTCTAAAAAATTAAGTGATAAAGCAAATGAGATATATGATATGTTATCAAAGAAGTTTATGTGTGATTACGATGAAGCAGGTTCTATTGGAAAAAGATATAGAAGACAAGATGAAATAGGAACTCCATATTGCATTACTGTTGATTTTGATACATTAGAAGATAATCAAGTTACAGTAAGAGATAGAGATACAATGGAACAAGTACGCTTGCCAATTGACAAAATAGAAGAATATATTGAAGAAAAAGTTAGTATATTTTAATTAAAATAAAAGTGTTTACACAGTGTTGAAAAATAAGAATAGAAAGTATTTTTTAAGGCAACAATTATAAAAGTAAAACTGTCTAATCGTTCAAATAGTTATTGAACAATTAAGTGAAATATAGTATAATGCGTATGATAAAAAATGGTTTTATAAATGAATGTCTTGTAAGCAAGTAAGAAAGGAATGAAATCTTTATGAGTGAAGATATAGGTATTGATTTAGGAACTGCTTCAATAATAGCCTACAATAAAGGTAAAGGTATAGTTTTAAGAGAACCAACAGTAGTTTCAGTTGATAAATACAATAATGAAGTAATTGCATATGGAAAAGAAGCTCAAAAAATGCTTGGCAGAAATCCAGAAAATATAGAAGTTATAAAACCACTTAAAGATGGTGTGATATCAAACTTTACATTAACATCAAAAATGTTAAAACATTTTATGAAAAAAATATTAGGAAAAAAAGTTATCGCTCCACGAGTTATGATATGTGTTCCTTCCTTAATAACAGAAGTTGAAAAAAGAGCTGTTATTGATGCTGCAATGTCAGCAGGAGCTAGAAAAGTTTATTTAATAGAAGAGCCTGTTGCAGCAGCAATTGGTGCTGGAATAGATATATCAAAACCAGTAGGGAATCTAGTAATAGACATTGGAGGAGGAACAACTGATATAGCAGTTATATCAATTGGAGGATCTGTTGTAAGTACATCAATCAAAACAGCAGGGAATAAATTTGATGATACAATTATAAGATATGTAAAAAAGAAATATAAAACCTTAATAGGGGAGAGAACTGCAGAAGAAATTAAAATAGCTGTTGGAGGAGTATACCCAAGAGATGAAGAAGTTACAATAAAAGTTAGAGGAAGAAGCTTAGAATCAGGACTTCCTATAGAGATAGAATTAAATAACCAAGAAATGCTTAAAAGTTTACTTCCAGAAGCTTTGAAAATTGTTGAAACATTAAAGTCAACAATAGAAAAAGCTCCACCAGAACTTGTTGAAGATATAAGCGAAAAAGGTATATATATGACAGGAGGAGGAAGCCTTCTTTATGGAATAGACAAGCTAATAGAGGAAAGTACAGGAATTAAAGTAATGATAGCACAAGATGCAATTTCATGTGTAGCAATAGGAACAGGTAAAGCACTTGATAATTTAGACGCTTTAGAGTCAAAATCAGGGAAATAGTTCATTTAAAATAAAAGGAAAATAGTTCATTTAAAATAAGGTCAAAATCAATAAAATAGTTTCATTTAAAATATATGAAAGAGAGATAATAGAATGAATAGAACAAAAAGAAAAATATTTGAAACATCTATGAAATTATTTGCAGAAAATGGTTATGATGGTACAAGTATAGAGGATATAACCTCAGCAGTAGGAGTTGCAAAAGGAACTTTATATTATCATTTTTCAAGTAAAGAAGAGATATTTAACTTTTTAATTGAGGAGGGCATGAATCTTCTCAAAAAAAGTATCAGCATTAAGACTGAATCACAAGAAAAATACATAGATAAGTTAAAGGCAATTGTGCTTATACAAATAAAAATCATAGTTAAATATGAAAGCTTCATGGCGATTGTGTTTAGTGAATGTTGGGGAAATAGTAGTAGAAGTCAAACTTGTCAACAATATGTAAATGAATATTTACAAATAATAAAAGATGTTTTGCAAAAAGGAATGGACGCAGGAGAAATAAAAAAGTATGATACAGAAGTTTTGGCAACAGAGATTTATGGTATAGCATGTGCTAACTTATATTATAAAAAAACAAAAGATTTAGAAATAGGTAAATTATTCAAAGAAATAGATAGAAATTTTATTCAAGCATTAAGAGTTGAAAAATAATTACAATTTTGGCGTTGTCAAACTTCATTTGAAATTTAATCAACGTATAAAAAATACGCCTCATAAATTTCAAACTTGTTTTCCTAGCCAAAATTTAATTCTTTTTCAACTTAAAAAGAAAGGAAAGAAAAAATGAATATCAATATTAAAGTACCAAAACTAAAATTTAAAAAGATTAAAATGGATACTGTTGAAAATCTTGGTGATATTAAGATTGATTATGAAAAAATGCAAAAAGAGAATCTAAAAAAGAAAAGAAATACTCCTTATGAAACAACACATTACAAAACAGTAAAAGAATTTTTTTATAAATCAGCAAGAGAATATCCAGATGAAGACTGCATACTAGAAAAACCAGACCATAAATCACCTTATAAAATTACTACTTTTGCAGAATTTAAGGAAGATGTTGATGCTTTAGGAACAGCTTTAATTAAGATTTTAAATCAAAAAGATAAAAGAGTTTTAATAGTAAGTGAAACTCAATACGGTTGGTATGTATCATATATGGCAATGCTTTGCGGTGTTGGTATAGCTGTACCAGTGGATAAAGAACTTCCAACAAACGAATTAGAAAATTTAATAAAAAGAAGTAGAGCAACTACAGTTATATATTCAAAACTAAAAGCAGATGATATAAAGAAGGTAAGACCAAATGTACCAGATGTTGAATTTTTTGTTGAAATGAAATCTGATAAGCCATTAGAAGGAAAAGATGTTGGATTAGATTACCTAATAAATACAGGAAAAAATATTATAAAATCAGGTGACAAAAGTTTTGAAGAAATAGAAATTGACCCAGAAGAATTTAAAGTGCTTATTTTTACATCTGGAACAACTTCAAAATCAAAAGGTGTAATGATCTGTAATAGAAATTTAGCAGAGAATATAAATGCTGTAAATGCATATGTTAAATTATATCCAAGTGATATGCTATTTTCAGTATTACCACTTCATCATACATACGAATCTACTATTGGATTCTTACTACCAATAGCAGTAGGATGTGGTGTTGCTGTTTGTGAGGGATTAAGATATATTGTACCAAATCTTCAAGAAGCAAAGCCAACAGCTGTATTAGCAGTTCCTTTACTTGTAGAAAATATTTATAAGAAAATAAATGAAACAATTAAGAAAAGCCACAAAGATAAACTTGTTAATTCAATGATACATATTACTAATGGATTAAAAAGTATTGGTATTGATGTAAAGAGAAGAGTATTTAAAGAAATTTTAGACAATTTAGGTGGAAATTTAAGAATTATAGTTTCAGCTGCTGCTCCAATTGATAAAAAAGTTGGAAAATGGGTTGAAGACATTGGAATTACATTTTTACAAGGCTATGGACTAACAGAAACTGCTCCAATTTCAGCAGTTACTCCAGACTATAAGACAATGGTTGGATCCGCTGGAAAAACAATAGTTCAAGCAGATATTAAGGTTGACAATCCTAATGAAGATGGTGAAGGAGAACTACTTATTAAAAGTCCTACTTTAATGCTTGGATATTATGAAGATGAAGAAGCAACAAAAGAGGCTATAACAGAAGATGGATATTTTCATTCAGGAGATATAGGATATGTTGATGAAGAAGGATTTGTCTATGTAACAGGTAGAAGCAAAAATGTAATAGTAACACAAAATGGAAAAAATATTTATCCGGAAGAAATAGAAATGTTATTAGATAAAATACCAGAAATAAAAGAAGTAATGGTCTACGGAAAATCACCTGATGAGGATGATACAAAAAGAAATGATAAAGAACTAATTATAACTGCTAGAGTAATTCCTAATATGGACGAATTAAATAAGATTAAAGAAAATATGACAAACGAAGAGATACACCAGATTATATGGGAGAAGATAAAAGAAGTTAATAAAAAGTTAACTTCATATAAAGCAATAAAAAGGCTTGAATTAAAAGAAGGCGAGTTTGAAAAAACTTCAACTATGAAGATAAAAAGGTATAAAGAATTACAAAAAGATGCCAAAAGATAAATCTTAAAATTAAACTAACAAAAATCTACACAATCTTACGGAAAGTTGCATTTTATTTTAAAATAATATAAAAAAAATTTAATATTACTTGACAATCAAGTTCAAGTTGTACTAAAATAAATATAGTAATGTAAATACATTAAATACCATACTTAACATAATTAAAAGGAGGTTATGTTTACAATGCCTAGAAGAGGGATAGTAAACGTGAGAATGGTAATCACGGAAGAAAAAATTTTATCAAATATAGAAAAGGTTCAAAGACTAATAAATCCTAACAGCAAAAAGCAAATTATTGAATTAGATGATAATTCATATTTTAAAGATTTAGTAGAGTCAATTAAGACCTATTTAGTAGAATACCCTAAGAAAAAGAATTTTCCAAAATCAGTATATGATTCAGCATATAAATTAGTAGAATATGCAACAAATCAATTTGAGGAAAATACTAAACAAATAGAACAGTTAATTAAGCAAAGAGAATATAATATAAAATCTGCTGCAGTTTTAAAACAAACACTTGCAATTGTGCAAGTAAAAGATGGAGAATGGAAGAAGAGTATAGCTGCTTTAAATGGAAAATATCCTCAAGATATAATTGATGCTTTTGGAGTAATAGCAAGAGCAAAAGGAACAGAATCAGAGAATTATCAAAATGCCGTAAAACTAATAAATGCGAGAATTACAAATCTTGAATCTAATTTACATATAGAGATAGATATGGAAAGAGTTGAAGATAGATCAAAAGCATTGAGTTATATAGGAATAGAAATTGCAGATGCACTTAAATTAATTCCTACACCAGTTGCAGAAGAAACAAAAGTAGAAGAGCCAGTACAAAATGTAGAGCAAGTTCCACAAGTAGCTAATGTTCAACCTGCTCAAGCACAAGAAGCTAAAGCTCCTAAGATTGCAATAAAGAAAGAAGTAAATACAACTGTAGTTGCAGAAGTTCCAGATAAACCTAATAGCCCAACTAAAGCATATGAAGATTATTATGCTGAAACTAGAACAGTAGTTAAATCATCATTATGGAACAAAATTAAAAATAGTAAGTTTGTTAGGGCAATTAAGTATGTAATGAAGATTAGAATAACTCTACAATTACCAGAGGGATTGCCTGAACCAGAACAACCAAATAAATAAATATAGGTATTCTAATAATAATAAAAAGAACCAAAAGATAAAAAATAGTAAAAAAATAAAAGATATAAAATATAGATATGATTTGATGAATAAGTCATATCTATATTATTCATATTACACAAGGAGATATAATTATGGATTATAAAGATTTAGCAAACTTAATTTTTCCAGAAGCTAAGCCTATCAGCTATTATGAAGAAAAATATAAACCAAGACAATTAAAAGAAGGAGCAATAGTAACTAGATTTGCACCAAGCCCAACTGGATTTGTTCATATAGGAGGATTATATCAAGCTTTAGTTGCAAAGCAAGTAGCCAAAAAAACTGGAGGAGTATTTTTCCTTAGAATAGAAGATACAGACCAAAAAAGAGAAATTGAAAATGGTGTAACAGGAATAGTAAATGCATTAAAAGATTTTAATATGGAACCAGATGAAGGAATGATATCTGATGATGAAGAAAAAGGTGAATATGGACCTTATAAGCAATCATTAAGAAAAGATATATATCAAGCCTTTGCTAAATATATGATTGAAATGGGAAAAGCATATCCTTGTTTTTGTACACCAGAAGAAGTTGATGAAATAAGAAAAAAGCAGGAAGCAGCTAAAATCAGACCTGGCTATTATGGAGTATGGGCTAAATGCAGAAATCTTACAATAGAGGAAATGGCTGAAAAAATAAAAAATGGTGAAAAATATATTATTAGATTTAAATCACCAGGAAGAGAAGATAGAAAGATAAAATTTAAAGATATTATAAAGGGAAATGTTGAGTTTCCAGAAAATGATCAAGATATAGTTATAATAAAAGCTGATGGACTTCCAACATATCACTTTGCACATGCTGTTGATGACCATTTGATGAGAACAACACATGTTATAAGAGCAGATGAATGGCTTTCTTCTGTTCCATTACATTTACAATTATTTCAAGAATTAGGATTTAAAGCTCCAAGATATGCTCATATTTCACCAATTTTGAAAAATGATAATGGAAATAAACGTAAATTAAGTAAAAGAAAGGACCAAGAAGCAGCAGTTTCATATTATAAAGAAGAAGGTATACCAGAACAAGCAGTAAAAGAGTATTTAATAAATATTGCAAATTCTACTTTTGAAAATTGGAGAAGAGCAAATCCAGATAAATCAATAGATGAGTTTGATTTTGAACTTAACAAGATGAGTGTCAGTGGAGCTCTTTTTGATATGGTTAAACTTTTAGATATAGGTAAAACTGTAATTTCAAAAATGTCAGCTAATGAAGTATATGATGAATCTTTAGAATGGGCTGAAAAATATGATAAAGAATTGGTAGAAATACTAAAAGACAAAGAATATGCTTTGAAAGTTTTAGGAATAGAAAGAGGAAATCAAAAGCCAAGAAAAGATATCTCTAAATGGTCAGAAATAAAAAATAATATAATTTATATGTATGAAGCTCCAAAAGAATTTGAATTTGATAAAATAAATGGAGAAGAAGCCAAAAAGGTAGTTGAAGAATACTTAAAATTGTATAATGAAAATGATGACAAAGATATATGGTTCAACAAAATTAAAGACACTGCTGAAAAATGCGGATATGCAAGAGAAGTAAAAGAGTATAAACAAAATCCAGAAAGATGGCCAGGTCATGTTGGAGATGTGAGTACAGTTATAAGAGTAGCAATAACAGGAAGAAGAAATACACCTGACCTATATGAAATAATGAAAGTACTTGGTAAAGAAGAGGTAATTGCAAGATTACAAAACGTAATAAAATAATTAACATAATATAAGAAATTATATAAATGCATAAAATAATTTATTTAAGCTTAATAAGTTTCTTATTAAATTTTAAATTGGAGAAAATAAAATTAATATGGAATTCAATGTAGGAGATAAAGTTAGAACTAAAAAAGTCCACCCATGTGGAAGTAAGGAATGGATTTTAACAAGAGTTGGAGTTGACTTTAAATTAGAATGTCTCGGTTGTGGAAAAGTTATTACCCTGCCTAGAGAAAAGGCCTTGAAAGCAATCACAAAGAAAGAAGAATAAAAAAGGTTACGATTTAAAACAATAATAATTTAACTTACATAAATATAGTTATTTTCGAAAATGCCGCGTAGCTGAAGCGACAACCGTCAGGTTGCCTCGCGCGGGCATCGTTTAAGAAAATAACTATATTTATGTTTTTTTTATAATAACTTTGAATAGAGTTTTTTTTAATGTACATACTAATAGTAATTTTTTTGAAAGGTAGGTATATTTATGAAAGTTGATGATTGTATGTGTTGTAATGTAGTATCTGTTAAACCAGATGACACATTAAAAGAATGTGCCAAAAAAATGAGTGATGAAAATATTGGTTGTGTCCCAGTTTGTGACGGAGATGAGCTAGTTGGAATAGTCACTGACAGAGATATTGTATTAAGAGCAGTGGCAGAAAATAAAGATGTAAATACAGTAACAGCGAAAGAAGTAATGACTGTTAATCCATATACTTGTGAATGTGGTTGTGATGTTGATGAAGCTGAAAAGGTAATGTCAGAATTTCAAATAAGAAGAATACCAATTATGGAAAACAACAAGATAGTTGGAATGTTAACATTAGGAGATTTAGCAGTTACAAATAGTAATGATAGACCTAAAGAAGTTTGTAAAACTATGAAATGTATATGTGAAGAATAAAATGTCAATGGGGACGGAGATTTTTGACAATGGGTGTCAATGTCAATGGGGACGGAGATTTTTGACACAGAATGTTAAAGATCTCCGTCCTTGTTGATACTATCAATATATTCCCACAATTTATCAGTGTAAATTTTTCTTTCAGATGAGAAAGGTAAAAATATTAAATCATGAAGAGGATTAAGTTCATCTGATAATTCTTTAACTTGACTATCAACTTTAGTTATAGCAATTTTGTCGGCTTTATTTGCAACAACAATGCAAGGTAGGTTATTGTTTATAATATAATTGTACATAAGTTTATCATCTTCAGTTGGGCTATGTCTAATATCAATTAGAAATATTACCAAGCTAATATTTTTACTTTTAATCAAATAATCTTCAATAAATTTACCGACATTAATTTGTTCTTTCTTTGACATTTTACTAAAGCCATATCCAGGTAAATCTACAAAATAAAATGTATCATCTACATTATAAAAATTAATTTGTCTTGTTTTTCCAGGAGTATTACTGGTTCTTGCTAAATTTTTTCTATTAAGCATTGTATTTATAAAAGAAGATTTCCCAACATTAGATTTTCCAACTAAAACTATTTCAGGAATATCTCCTTTTGGATATTGTTTTTCACTTACAGCAGATATTTCAAATTTTGGATTTTTAACTATCATAAAAAATTCCATTCCTTTCTCGCTTCGCTCAAAGGCACACAT
Organism: uncultured Clostridia bacterium; assembly: GCA_947624715.1. Next base: position 31 of record CANQLO010000006.1, on the reverse strand, counting down.
AGGTATGAAAGCCTTGAGATTAAAGCATTTT
>CANQLO010000005.1 GCA_947624715.1 uncultured Clostridia bacterium | reverse complement strand
CTGAATCTGTGGAATGAACATGTAAATCATACATTTAAAATATTATTATTTATTTTTAATAAATAATTACTCCTTTTATTATTAATAAATTTTACTAACTCTAATTATATAACAACTTTACATAATTTTCAATACTTCTTATTATTTTTTTATGTATGTTTGTAAAATTTACATTTGTATTTCCTTTTCCAAAAATATTTATTTTGTCAAATTCTTCTTTATTATTATCTTTATCATTTTTCTTATAGGGGTATGAGCAAAATTGTTCATAGGTATTTTTCAGCTAATCTTCTACAACTTATGTCTGTAATATAAAGCCTTCTTTCAACTATTTGCTTATTAGTATCTCTAATAATTTCTTCCTTTATATATCCCAAATTACTTAAATGTGAAATCCATCTTGAAACAGTTCCTGGTATTACTCCATATAATTTATAAATAATAAAAAAACGTCTTATTTTTATGATTCTATAGATAATTACAATATTATTTTTTATTGATATATTAGCTTTTTAATTTCCTGCTAAAATTGAGCACTCTATGATTGTACAGTTGCTATGGCTGAGTTTTTGGAGGGTTCAGAAGAAGCTTTTGTAATGAAAATGAATGAAAAAGCAAAAGTCCTAGGAATGAATGATACTACTTTTAAAAATTGTCATGGTATTGATGAAGATGGTCATTTAACATCTCCTTATGATATTGCACTTATGTCAAGAGAACTTTTAACTAAACATCCTGCTATAACTAAATATACTACAATTTATATGGATAGTTTGAGAGATGGTAAATCACAATTAGTAAATACAAACAAACTTGTTAGAAATTATGAAGGTTGCACCGGGCTTAAAACTGGCTCTACTTCTGTTGCACTTTTTAACTTATCAGCATCTGCAACTAGAAATGATCTATCTTTAATTGCTGTTATTATGAAAGGCGAAACAAGTGCCGTAAGATTTGCAGAAGCAAGAAAATTGCTTGATTATGGATTTAGCAATTATCAGTATAAAGCTTTAGCTTCTATAAATGAAGTTGTTGGAATGTGTAATGTTGGTAAGGGGTTAAAAAATACAACCGAAGCGGTATTTAAAGAAGATTTTGGATTAATACTTCCTAAGTCTAATTCTCAAAATATTGAACAAACTGTTGAAATTTATAATAATGTATCTGCACCAATAACAACTGGTCAAAAAATTGGCGAGGTAACTTTTACATCTGATGGAAATGTTCTTGCAACAGTTGACCTAATTGCCAATGAAGATATTGATAAATATGGTATTGGTACAATGACAAGAAAAATATTTACAGATTGGTTTAGTATGCTAAGAGCATAAAAATATTCCCCTATGCGGGAATATTTTTTTACGTTATTTTAAAACATATGTTACTATTCCTATACTTTCAATTGTTAATTCCATAATATCACCTATTACAATTCCTTTTTATCTTAAATTCTAACAATCAAAAATTAATCTACTTTCTTTGTTTGATATTTAAACAATTATAAATTTACATCAAACTCAATATATTCATCATCATTTTTTACTTTAATATTTCCATCATGTAATTCTATTATCTTTTTGGTTATTGCTAACCCCAATCCTGCTCCTCCTGTTGATGAAGTTCTTGATGAATCTGCTCTATAAAATTGATCAAATATTTTTTCTAACTTATATTCTGGTATTTTATCACATTTATTTCTAAATATAATATTAATTGATTTTCCTATTTGTTTTATATCAATGATTATTTCACTATTTTCATAACTATAATTTATTGCATTTTTTATTAGATTCTCAAATGCTCTTGCAAGCTTATCTCCATCACCAAAGTAATTTAATTTATCAGGTTTTTTAATAGTTACTTTTAGTTTTTTATTTTCAAGCATTGGATAGCATTCTTCAATTAATTGGTCAAACAAATATGATAAATCTATTTGAGTCTTATTTATTGGTATGTCTTGTAGATTATATCTTGTTATGTCAAAAAATTGATTTGTTAATTCTTCTAATCTTAATGATTTATCTAAAGCTATTTTTAGATACTTTTTCTTTAGGCTATCTGATATATCTTTTTCTTCATTTAATAAACTTAAATATCCAATTATTGAAGTAAGAGGAGTTTTTAAATCATGTGCCATATACATGACTAAATTATCTTTCTTTTGCATGGCTTCTTTTGCTTCATTTTGGCTTTTTATTAAGTCTACTCTTATACTGTTGATTCTATTTTCTAAAGGTAATAAATTATTAGATAATTTTATTTCTTCATCTGGATTTTTTAGTAGCTTATCCATTGCTATAATTGTTTCAGTTATTGTATTATTCATTTTTCTTATTACTAGATATGCTATTACAATAAATATGATTATTGCAGATACAATTAAAATTATTTTCTTATTTTGTACAAACTTGAGATAAGTGTCACGACCAAGCTCATAACTTGTATATTCAGCAATGCTGTCATTAAAAATATTATCTATAAGTAACATTGAAATAGTGTATACAAAAAAAGTATAAATTACTATTTTTAATACTGCTTTAAGTGCTAATGAATTTTTTAACCTTTTTAATTCTTTCTGATTTTTATTATATTCTAAATTTAAATTATTGTAAATCCCTTGCATTCTCTCTCCTAATCTATTTTATATCCAACACCCCAAACAGTTTTTATAAATTTTGGCTTTTTAGTGTCTTCTTTTAATTTTTCTCTTATCCTTCTTATATGAACCATTACTGTGTTATTACTGTCAAAATATTTTTCTTTCCATACATTTTCAAATAATTCTTCTGAGCTTACAACTATTCCTCTTTTATTTGCCAGATACAATAATATATCAAATTCTATTGGTGTTAGTTCTACTTCTTTTTCATATAATAAACATTTATGTTTTTGTTTATCTATAGCTAGCCCATCAATTTCTATTATGTCATTATTTGTTTTATCATTATACTTGGTATATCTTCTTAAAGCAGATTTTACTCTAGCAACAAGTTCTAAAGGATTAAATGGCTTAGTAATATAATCATCTGCTCCTAAAGTTAATCCATTAATTTTATCTTTATCTTCTACTCTTGCAGTAAGCATTATTATAGGAAAGTTAAGTCCTTTATTTCGTATATATTTGCATATTTCAAAGCCATCCATTCCTGCTATCATAATGTCTAGTATAGCTAAATCAATAGATTCATTATCTATGCATTCTATTGCTTGCTTTGAATTATAAAATTTAAAAACATTATACTCTTCATTTTTAAGATATAGTTCTATTAAATCTGCTATTTCTTTTTCATCATCTAATACTAAAATATTCATATCTAAGCCTTTCTAAAAGCATTATATCATAATATTATTATTTTTTCATTACATATGTTTAGATTTAAGAAAATTTTAAGATTTGTTTAATTATTTCTTAAAACATTTTTTATTTTTAAATTTTATAATAATTTTAAAATTACTTTGATTAATGAAGGAAAGGAATAAAATTTTATGAAAAAACGTAAAAAAATAAATATTAAAAAAATAGTTTTTATCTTAATTTTATTTATAGTATTATTTATTTTATTAAAAAATATTATTGCATTTTTATCAATAGATGTGCCTATTATAAATGGTGTATCTAATTTTGCTAAAACTAAAAATGAATATGAAATAATAAAACAAGATTATAATGAAAAATATGCTGGTATAGGACAGAAAAAAATATATGGAGAAGATGGATATTTTACAACTTTTACTGACATTGATGGAAAGACTTATAAAGAATATAAACAAAATGGTTCATCTTCTTGGGCTAATAATAAATATTGGGATGGAAAAATGAATGATACAGGATGTGGTATAACTGCAATTTCAATAATATTAAGTGGTTATGGTATGAATTATACACCTGAAGATTTAAGAAATAAATATTTTCCTGTTTTAGATGGTAGTAATATTTCTACTGAATTATCAAAAACTTTTAACATTAAGAATACAGATTTTTTATATGATCAAGTTAGTTTGTCTGAGAAGAATATAACTGAACACTTAAAGCAAAACAAGCCTGTACTTATATGTGTATGGAATAAGCCAAAGGCAAATCGTTGGACAACAGCTTCTCATTATATGGTTTTACTAGCTCAAGATGATAATGGTATGGTGTATATTTCTAATCCTAATCGGTCTACAAAATAGCAGTAAAAGTTCTGGTTGGTATGATTTTGATGAAATCGGACCATATATTGCTAAAGTTCTATTTGTTAATAAATAATTTTTTATTTTAATATTTTTCATTATTTTGTAAATACTATAAATAAATATTTAAAGGTTTAAGCCTTTAGAGAAAAAATGTAAGTTTTGTGCTTTTCGCAGATTAAGCGTAGCGAAAGCAAGAAAGGAATGATAAGTATTTATGGATAATCAAAATTTAAATGTATTGGATGAAATAAACAAAGGTGCCACAATGGGTATGGATGCAATCTCTATTGTTTCTGAAAAAGTTACTGACCCAGATTTTAAAAATGTTTTAGATACTGAGTATAATAAGTACAAAGATATTTCGAGAAGAGTTAATGAAGTTTATGATAATTATAGTGATAAGGAACCTCATGAAACAAATGCAATGAATAAAATGATGACTTGGTATGGCGTTCAAATGAAAACAATAAATGATGATACAACTTCTAAATTATCAGAACTCTTAATGCAAGGAACTAATATGGGTATTATTGAAGGAAGACGTTTAATAAATCAAAAAGGAAATGATATTGCCTCTGATGTAAAAAGTATTCTTCAAGATTTTGTAGTTATGCAAGAAGATAGTGTTGAAACATTGAAAAAATATTTATAGATTGTTACTATTCAAAGTTATTATAAAAACAATAAATATAGTTATTTTTTCAAGCCTTGTTGTCGCGACGCAACCTAAAGGTTGCTGCTCCATTCGCCCTTCGTTTCACTTCGGTTGATCGCTACGCGGCATTTTCAAAAATAACTATATTTATGTTTTTTATGTTTTAATTAGACTTATCAGCTAAATTAGACTTTAACCTTAAATATCCAAGTTCTTCCCAACTGTTATAAGCTAGATTTAACCTAAACAATAATTTTGGCTTTGCTCCTGCTCTATTTTTATCAACTACACATGAATAGTATCTAACATCTGGGTCTTTGAATTTCTCTAATTCAAAAACTTGCTCATCTGTTTCATTTAAAGAATATTGATAGTTTTGTAAATTGTCTGTATGAATTTGCTTGAATAAGCATAATGTATCTAAAACTTCTTTTACGGTTCTACTTACAGCCATATCATTTACACTTAGATTTATTGGGTCGGTTGATGTTTCTGCAAGTTGAAGCGTTGAACCGATATACATATTAAAGTTTTGTGCTAAATTTGAAAGTATTGTTGCAGTTTTCTTTAGTTCTTCCCCATTTCCTATATTGTCTATATCAGTCTTTAAAGTATCATAGAAAACATATTCAATCTTTTCTTTATAGTAATAGTTCATAATAACTTTTTTTAGTTCTTCATTTGTATGATCAGTTATATCTATAAAATATATTGAATTTTTGCAATTTTCATTATACCAGTTTGTAATTTGAGCGACTTTTTTAAATTGGCTTGAAACTTTTAATAGTCTACTTGCAAATGCTGACTGAGTTTCTCCCTCATTTTTTAATACATAACCATTTTCATCAACTTGTACATCATTTGTATTGTCTGGTCTAAACTTAAACTCTAAAAGTTCATTTTCTGAAACTTTTACATTTAATCCATGTACATTTTGAATTCCCGTGTTATTTAAAATAGTAGTTATTAAACATAATTTCATCTTTTCTTCTGACATTTCATTAGAAATTACTAAAACTTTCTTTTGATGTACTAAAGATATATATGCTGCTAAGTTAATCATGAATCTACTCTTACCAGAGTTTGATGGCATTGAAAAAGCAGAAGTTTCTCCTTTTCTTATTCCTTTAAATACTTTTGTTAGTATTGGAAAAGGAAGTGATAACCCGTTTGTTAATACATTATCTCCTTTTACAAGAAAATCTGTAAGTCCACTATTTAATATCGCTCTTTTAAACTTTTCAGTTGATGTAACTTGGTCTACTGTATTTTTTACATCTTCTGCAGTCATCATATCATATAATTCATAATTTAAAATATCTGCTATTTTAGGCTGTATTTCCTTAACAGGAATCTCTAGGTAGCTTTTTCTTAGTATAAATAATTTTTTTAATTTATTATATACATCATCAATTTTAAGGTCTGAATTATAAAATTCATCTTTAACTTCATTTTTTAGATTATATAGTTCATTTGTTTCTTTTGCAAAATTGAACCCTTCTTTTGCTTTAACTGGAGCATATTTTTCTCCATCTGTAAATAATATTTTTTTGTATATGTTAAGCATTTCTTCATCTGCAAAATAACATTCATCATATAAAAAATTATATACTGAAATAGCTTTAATTTCATTTAATAGGAGTCCAATAAAAGCCCTTTCTAATGAAGTATCACCTAATTGCTCTGGATACAAACTTTCTTCTTTTTCTTCCTCAAAAGTAAAATCATCTTCTTCATGGCTTTGTTCATTAATGTCTCTATGTTTTATTACATCTAATGCTCCTAAAATATTATTTTCATTTTCATCCATTTTTTTATTTTCCTTAAAATCATATTTAGGTTTAGGTTCCTATAACCTTATGTATTATTCTAAATTATATTTTTCTTGTTTACGGTAATTTGTATGTAAATATTTATGAGCTTTTTCACTTCCTGGACTTTTGAAAAATTCTTTATAAATTTTTATAAGTGTTGGATTTTGATGTGATTTACGTATAGATAGCTTTTCATCAATACTATATAAAGTATTAGCTCTTAACTTTCTAACATCAGTTGTGCTACGAATCTTAGATGATTTTATTGGTTGACCTCCACCCATTACGCATCCACCTGGGCAAGCCATTATTTCAATGAAGTTATACTTAGATTTTCCCTCTTTAACTTCATTCATTACTTTTCTAGCGTTTTTTAATCCTGATACAACGGCAATATTTAACTCTTTTCCAGCAATATTTAAGTTTGCTTCTTTTATTCCCTTTTCTCCTCTTATTTGCTTATATTCAATTTCTTTTAAATCTGTTCCTTCTAATATGTCAGCAGCTGTTCTTAATGCAGCTTCCATAACTCCTCCGGTTGTACCAAATATGGCTCCTGCTCCTGTTGCTTCTCCCATTGGGTCATCAAATTTTGAATCTTCCAATGAATTGAAATCTAAATCTTTTTGTTTAATCATTCTAGCTAACTCTCTAGTTGTAATAACGCAATCAACATCTCTTATTCCATCTTGTTCCATTTCTGGTCTTGTAGCTTCATATTTTTTAGCTACGCAAGGCATGACTGAAACAAGAAATATCTTTTTAGGGTCAATATTGAACTTTTTAGCATAGTATGATTTTATTATTGCACCAAACATTTGATGTGGTGATTTACAACTTGATAAATGAGAAAGTTGATCAGGAAAATTCTTTTCTGCAAATCTTACCCATGCAGGACAGCATGATGTAATCATTGGAAGTATTTCATTTTTCTTCACTCTATCAATAAACTCATTTGCTTCTTCCATAATAGTAAAATCAGCACCTGTATTTGTATCAAATACTTTATCAAATCCAATTCTTTTTAATGCTGTTACCATTTTTCCTTCTGAATTTTCTCCAATTGGTGTTTCAAATTCTTCACTTAATCCTGCTCTTACTGCTGGTGCAGTTTGTGCTATTGTTATTGTATCTGGATCATAAATTTTATCCCATACTTTATCTATATCAACTTTTTCATGAAGTGCACCTGTAGGACAAGATTCGATACATTGTCCGCAATATACGCAGTTAGAATCTTTTAAAGAAATATTATCTACTGTTGATATGCATGATTCAAATCCTCTGCCTGTGCAGTCTATCGCACCAATGTCTTGAACTTTTTTACAAGTACTAACACATCTTCTACAAAGTATACATTTCTTAAAATCTCTAACTAATGCTGGTGATTTATCATCTATTTCATGATTTACCTTTTCTCCATCATATTTTACATCTTGAACATTATATTTAATTGCTAAAGCTTGAAGCTCGCAATTTCCTGACCTAATACAAGTTAAGCAATCTCTATGATGGTTTGATAATGTTAAATCAAGAACCATTTTTCTTGCTTCCATTACTTGAGGAGTATGAGTATTTACAACCATTCCTTCTTCTACTTTTTGAATGCATGATGTAGCAAGTCCTCTTCTTCCTTCAACCTCAACAACACACATTCTACAATCACCATTTTCATTTATATCTTTCAGAAAACAAAGTGTTGGTATATCAATACTTACTTTTCTTGCAGCCTCAAGAATCGTCGTTCCTTCTGGAACTTCTACTTTAACATTATCAATAGTTAAATGAATCATTTTCTTTTCCATTAGCTACCTCCTATCCTATTGCCTTGAATGGACATTTTTGCATACAAGTTCTACATTTAATGCATTTACTTTGGTCTATGGTATGTATTTTGCCTACTTCTCCACTAATTGCAGAAACAGGACAAACTTTCCTACATAAGTCGCAACCTTTGCATTTATTTTCATCAATTACTATTTTTGCAAGTTCTTTACATTCTTTGGCTCGACAATTTTTATCAATAACGTGCTCTTTATATTCATCTTCAAAATACTTCATTGTACTTAAAACTGGGTTTGGTGCAGTTTGTCCAAGTCCGCATACAGAAGCTTGTTTAATTCCAATTGCTAGATTTTTTAGATTAACCAAATCACTTTCTTCGCCTTTGCCACTGCAAATTTTTTGCAATATTTCAAGCATTCTTTTTGTTCCAATTCTACAAGGTGTACATTTTCCACAAGATTCGCTCACAGTAAACTCTAGATAGAACTTAGCAATATTAACCATACATTTACTATCATCCATTACTATAAGTCCACCAGAGCCCATCATTGAGTCAATTTTAGATAGTGATTCATAATCTATTGGTGTGTCTAAATGTTCTTCTGGAATACATCCTCCAGAAGGTCCTCCTGTTTGAGCTGCTTTAAACTTTCTTCCATTAGGTATACCACCACCAATATCAAATACTATTTCTCTTAGGGTTGTTCCCATTGGTACTTCAACTAATCCAACATTGTTTACATCTCCACCTAAGGCAAATACTTTAGTTCCTTTTGATGTTTCTGTTCCAATAGATGAGTACCACTTTGCACCATTTAAAATTATTCTTGTTACATTTGCATAAGTTTCAACATTATTTATAAGTGTTGGACATCCCCAAAGTCCACTATGAGCTGGATATGGTGGTTTTAATCTTGGCTGCCCACGTTTACCTTCTATTGACTCTAAAAGAGCTGTTTCTTCACCACAAACAAAAGCTCCTGCTCCAAGTCTTATTTCTATATCAAAATTAAATTTAGTTCCAAAAATATTTTTTCCAAGTAATCCATAATTTCTCGCTTGTTTTATTGCAACTTGTAATCTATGTACAGCAATTGGATATTCTGCTCTAACATATATAAATCCTTTATTGGCTCCACAAGCATATCCTGCTATTGTCATAGCTTCTAGAACAGAATGTGGATCACCTTCTAGAATACTTCTATCCATAAAAGCTCCGTGGATCACCTTCATCTGCATTACATACAACATACTTTTGTTTATTTTCTTCTACTTTAACAAATGCCCATTTCTTTCCTGTTGGAAATCCTGCTCCACCACGGCCTCTTAGTCCTGAATCGGAAACTTCTTTAATAACCTCATCTTGTGACATTTCTTTTAATACTTTTTCCAATGCTTTATATCCATCAAAAGCTATATATTCATCGATGTCTTCTGGATTTATTACTCCACAATTTTTTAAAGCAATTCTTTTTTGTTTCTTATAAAAATCTAAGTCATCTAATTTATCAACCATTTTTCCAGAAACATCTTTACAAAGTAATCTTTCTACTTTTTTGCCTCCAATTATATGAGTATCAATTATTTCTTCGCAGTCTTCTGGCTTTACCATTGAATAAAATGTATCATCTGGTCTAATGATAACAATTGGACCTTTTGAGCAAAGTCCAAAACATCCAGTCATAATTACTCTTACATTTTTTAATTTTTTCTTTTTTATAATTTTGTTAAAATTGTCTAGTATCTCTGGTGATTTAGATGATGTACAACCTGTTCCATGACATACTAAAATATGTTTTTCTCTAGTATCAGCAGAGGTGTTTACTCTTAATTCAAGTTCTTTTCTTTTTTCTTTTCCTATTTTATGTAACTCTTCTATAGTTTTCATTAAGAACTCCTCCTTTCTATTACTTACTTTATAATTTTATTGAATTTTTTATTTTAATTGAAATTATACTTATATTTTCAGTATTATATTATTTTAATTTTTTTTCATATATTCATCTATTACTTCATCAAACTTCTTTACAGTAGCCTTTCCATAAACTTCATTGTTAACAGTAAATACTGGAGCTAATCCACAAGCACCAACACATCTAGTCGAATCCAAAGAAAATTTTCCATCTTTGCTTGTTTCTCCTTCTTCTAACCCAAGCTTTTGTTTTGCTCTTTCTAATATTTCTTTAGAACCTTTCACAAAGCAAGCTGTTCCAAGACATACTGAAACGTTGTACTTTCCTTTTGGTTTAGTAGTAAATCTTGAATAAAAAGTTACTACTCCATAAATTTCAGCAACTGGTATTCCTAGATATTCTGATATTTCTAATTGAGAAACTTTTGGAATATATCCATATTTTTCTTGCACTTCTTCAAGAACCATTATTAAATTATCTTTTGTTTGTTTGAACTTTGATAAAATCTCTTTTGTTTCTTCTCTTACTTTTTTATCCATACAATTTTCCATTTAAAATTTCCTTTCTTCTCTTCGCTCAGAATCGGCACTTCAAACATTTGCTTCGCAAATTTTCGAAGCTGCCATGCCGATGAACAATTTTATGTAAATATAAATTGTGTATAAAAAAATCTAATTTGATTATATCAAACTAGATTTTTTTATACAATATTTTGTAGAATTTTATAATAAAATATTACTCTACACTTTTTCAATTTTTCCTCCACCTACAACTATGTCATCTAAATACATTACTAAAGATTGTCCTGGTGTTATTCTTGCCTGTGGCTCATCAAATATTATTTTAATTTCATTATCGTTTAGTTGAACAGCTTTTGCAGAAACTTCTTTTGTTGAATATCTTGTTTTAACTTTAACATCAATAGAATTTTTTAATTCATCAAATAATAAAAGATTAATATTATTTATTATTATTTCATTTTTATAAATTTCTTTTTCTGTTCCTACTATAACTTCATTTTTATCTTTATTAAATCCTATTACAAATAAAGGCTCTTTATAAGATATACCAAGTCCTTTTCTCTGGCCTATTGTATAATTGTAAAGTCCAGTATGTTTTCCAAGAACTTCACCATTTGCTAAAACAATATTTCCTTCTTTAGGCTTTAGATTAGAATTTTCTTCTAAGAATTTTTTATAATTTCCATCTGGTATAAAACATATATCTTCGCTATCTGGCTTACTTGCAACAGATAAATTATGTTCTTTTGCAATTTTTCTTATCTCATCTTTTGATTCAAAATCTGATAATGGAAATATTATATGCTCTAACATTTCTTTTGGAATATTCCACAAAACATAGCTTTGGTCTTTTTTGTCCGACTTAGATTTTTTTAATACCCATCTATTATATTTATCACTATATTCTGTTTTTGCATAATGGCCAGTTGCTATATAATCACAACCTAATTCTTTAGCTTTTTCATACATTAATCCGAATTTTAAATACTTATTACATTCAATACATGGATTTGGTGTTTTGCAATTTGAATAGCAGGAAATAAAATCATTTATAACATATTTCTTAAATTCATCTTTTCCTTCTAATATGTAATGTTCTATTCCAATTTTTCTGCATAAATCTTTGACTTCAATGTATGAGCAACAACTTACATTTGGAAATAAATTAAGTGTTGTTCCAATTACTTCATATCCTGCTTGTTTCAAAAGTATTGCAGAAACTGTACTATCTACTCCTCCACTCATTCCAAGTAAAACTTTTTTCATTTAAATCTTTTTCCTTTCTCTTTACTCAAAGTTACATATAGAAATAAAATAATTTTGCATTATTTATTTTTTGTGCATTTAATAGACTTCTCTTTATTGATTTTTTCTTCTTGCACATTTTATACATTTCTCATTATTTATATCATATCCACATTCTAAGCTATAAAGGCCTAACTCTTTATGTGTATATCTTGCTAACTTATTAAGAGTATCATCACTTAATACTGTCTTTATCGTTTTGGCTTCATTTTCTGCATTTTCTCTTGTTGCTCCTAATATTTCAGTTAAAAATAGTTTTACAATATCATTTGCTTCTATTATTTTCTGCGCGTTTTTTTCTCCTTCTTGTGTTAATTCTATCTGTCCATAAGGCTCATAATTTATTAATCCTTCTTGTTTCAAGTTGTTTATTGCATTATTAACACTAGCCTTAGTTTTATTTAATTTATTTGCTATTTCTGTTACCTTTATTTCATTTTGTGTATTTTTTAATATATAAATTGTTTTTAAATATTCTTCTTGACTATTTGATAAATTCATTTTTTTACCTCATCATTTTTATATTTTTGCTATAATAATTTATTATAACTTTACACTATCAGAATGTATCCTATTCTTGAATTCCTTTCTTTCATTTTCATCACTCCACCATGTAATATAGATAAATCCCAGTATCTCTTTTGCTTCTTCTGTTAAATTTAATGCACTTACTGGATATTCATGATTAAAATTTGGTATATACTGCTTATCCGAAATATTATTTAGAAGTTTTATAAAACTTTCTGGAATTCTTTTTACATCTTCTTGTTTTGTATGATTTAATATGTCAAGTACTTGGGCTGCTGCTTCTCTATACTTAGTTTCTTTCATTATATTTACCTCTTTTTTTCTTTAATATCCTATTTGGTTAAAACTAAAATCGCTTATATTTATCTGCTTATATCCTCCATTAAAAAATCTGTATTAATAAAGTGTAACTGTTCTAGTTGTCTTTCTGTAACATTTATGACTTTACCACAACATGGATTAAAATCTTTATTTCCATATACTAGCCAAATAATATTTTCTTTCTTCAAATCATCTTTTGGCATTGTACCAGGACAAGGATAGCCGTCAGTAAATACTATTTTGTTTATTTCTCTTTTTTTAGTGAAACTTCTTACTGCTAAATCCCAGTCTTCTGTCCAAGCTGAGCGTCCTCTTGCTTCCTTTGGTATACTAAAATTATCTATATCTCTTACACTTTTTATATCTACAAATCCCCAGAATTTTTCATTAAAACATCCTACTCTCAATTTAGAGTGTTTTAATAATGGTTTTATTTGTCTTAAAAAAGCCTTAACTAAATCTAATTTCACAGATCCAGAAATATCAATCATTATTTCACTTTCTGCATCATCATCAATATCATTCTCTTCTAATCTGTAAGCATAGTTGTTTTCTGCAATCGAACGTCTTTGACTCCATATTGTTTCTGTTTTTTCTACTTCTCTACGAATTAATGTTTTCCAATCAATTTCTTCTTTGCTTTTTCCTATGTTATCAAAATTTATTTTTTCACTATTTTCTCCTCTTATGCCTTGCTCTGTTTTTTCACGTATTGCTTTAAACTTTTCTCTTTTTTCTTCTCTATTTTTTGTAAACTCTTTTTTTTCATCAAGTCCCATTTCTTGTTCTTCTGCTGGTGTCTGTTCTTCTTTTGGATTTCTTTGAGTTTCTTGTTTTTTTTCATCTTGCTTTTTATTTTGTTCTCTATTTTTAAATGCTTCTTCCCACAAGCTATGATCATCACCCTGCCTAGATGTCTGCTTATTTTCTCCGTTTTGCCCTTCACCATTTTGATTTTGTAGTTGTTCTTTTCTTTCTTTTTCTTGTAATAGAATTTGATAAAATTCTTCTGCTGAATATTGAATAGCCTCTGGCATATTTGCATATCCTTCTTTAATTGTAAATCCATCTCTTTCTAGATTTGCATTTATAATAGCATCTGTTGCTATATTCCAAATTTCTGGATTTCTCTTTTTACCATCCTTGTCTGTTAATCTGAGCATGTGCATAAATTTAATGTGCATTATTTCGTGTGCTATTGTAAATAATCTATCACTTTCACTTAAACTTGCAAAATAATTTGGATCAATGTAAATATTTTGTCCATCAGTTGCAGCAGTATGGAAAGGTAAATTGTCTTTAAATTCAATATTTGCTTTTGCTATTTCATTTCCAAATCTAGGATATTTTGCTAGCATTTTTCTTTTTATATTGTAAATTATACTAGTATCCATTCACAGTCATTCCTTTCACTTTCTTTAACATTTTCTTTTGATAAATATTTTCTATACATCTGACCTAATTTCATATAAGAATTAACTCCTTCTTCTGCATATTGTTTTGTTTCATCTGCTGTGTGTAAAGATAATTCCATTTCTTGTAATTCTGATATTTGTTCCATCTTTCTTTCATCATTTCCTGCCCAATATATATCATAAATTGAAAGATATTCCGGATCACAATATTTCCTTATAAATTCTCTACAAGCCTCTACTTGTGTTTCGTCTGCTGTTATCAATGCTGTTATAAAGCTAAATCTCTCATTTATGTCTCTTGGTAAATCTGCTTGTGTATATCCTTTTCCCATTCCTTTCACTACTTCTTCTGGTGTTAGTGTTGGAAGATTATAAAAATCATAAAATTCGCTTGCCCATTCCATTCGAAGTTTAGACTCTATTGACCTTTGAATAATGTTTTCTACATTTTTTCCTTTATATTTACCTTCTTGTAAATTCTTTTCAAAATTATATAGTGTGTTTGATATTGATGCCCATCCTCTTGGATCATTTGTTCTTCCTCTACATCCATTTGCATCTAAATGTTCTTCTCCTACTCCTGGCTCTTCATAGAAATATCCTATGTCCTCTAAATTCTCACTTTTCCCGGTGCTATTATATTTTGATAATATATATCCTATTACTGCTGAGTGTATTTTATTTGGTATTGCATATTCTGTTATCCATTCTCCTACTTTTGGCTCCATATCTAATATATGGTCAAATCTCTTTTCTAATGGCTCTGCTAAATCTTCTGCAACGACAGAATACTTTTTTTGATTTCCTGTTGCAACAATCACGACATTATCTGGTAGTTTAAGTCCTTTTCCTATCTCTACTATTCTATTTAGTACTAATGTATATACTAGGGCTTGTACTGCTGGTTTTACATTTAAAAGTTCATCTAGCATTATTACAACTTTTTTGCTACTATCTTTTGACCTTTCATAAACTGTATCTGCTATATCATATATATTTTGTATATTTTCTTCAACCTGCTTTCTTTCTTCTTCTGTTGCTTCTTGCATAATTACAGTTTTTGCAAAGTCAGGTGGGATGCTTTGTCCTGTTTGTAAATTAACTGATCCTACTACTTTCTCTGGAAACATATTATTTGTTAATTTTATATAAATTAAATCTGGATATAATGATTTTATTCTCTCCGTTTTTCCTATTCCAGATGGTCCACGAAGCAATACTGATTCTCCTGATTCTATCCAATTATGTATTATCTCTGTATCTGTCATATTTGTTCTTGAAGAAGGCTTCGTATCATCTGGATTTAATTTCTGCAATCTGGATTTTCTAGTTCCTGTATCTTCTATTTCTTCTTGTTGCTCTCCTAGCTTTATTGTTCCTCTTGATTGTTCTAACTCTTTGGATAAATATTTATCCATAAAAATTTTAATATCTGTTTTATCAAAATACTTTGTATGATAATCTCTCGTATTATTAAATTGAACTCCTGCAAAAATTAATTTCTCTGTTAGCATAATTCTTGCTTTTTCATCAACTAACCATTTTACTGGAGATACTTCTACCCATACTATTTCTCCATTTCTATATTTTTCTCCATTTGAAAGTTGAAATTCACTTCCATCATAATTGTGATTAGCTTCAACTCTTACATATCTTTTACCATTATACTGATATTCCTCATGTCTTTTTGGCTTAAATTCTTCATCATATTCCTTAAATGTTATTGAGTCTGTTGTATATCCTTTTCCAGTTTTTAATAATTTTTCATTTTTAAATATTTGTTCTAGTTTTAACTGCATATCTTTTGATACTGCTTTTTGTGGATAGTATCCATATTCTACTTCAAGAATTCCATCTTCTGCTCTTTTCTCAGTTTCACTTCCATTAGTGGGAATACCAGAGATTAACAAGAATGGTAAAGCCGGGCGCGCCCCACCACTGCGTACAGAAACATCGCAACAACTTCTAGAACCATTCTCGTGAACCGTGTGCGCGTCATTATTTCCGTCATCTGATTTAGTCCAATAATAACCTGTTCTACCTTCTAAAGAATCATCACTATCTATATGATAGTCTGAAACATATCCTCCTAAAAGAATAGAAAAATCGGTTATTGCTGCCTCTGTTCCCCTTTTTTTTAATATATCTAATCTATCTATTCCAAAACACTGCTCTTTTGTTAAAAAAGTAAGATTGCTCATTTTTTTGCTCCTTATTTTAAAAAACTTATCTCATAATTATATAACATATATTTTACCACAACTGCCTACTTTTTGCAATTTATATAAGTAATTTGTAAAAAATACTAGACATTTTTATCCAAATATATTATTATATTTATATAAACATAAGAAAATTTTAGGAGGCCTTATACAAATGTCAAATTTAAAAAAAATTATAGTAATGATAATATTGTTTATTTTTGTTTTAACATTTTATGCATTTACCACAAAAACTTTTGCAACAGATATAAATATGAACTTAGCTACTGAATCAAATGTCACAGATGAAGGAAATCCAGGAAATAATCTTAGAAATAATACAAATACTACACCTACATTAAATACTAACACAGTTACTAATATTGAAAGTATAGACGAATATAACGAACCAACATCTAATTTTGGTTTTTCTGATATCTTAAATATTTTACTTCTTGCTGTTGGTTTAGTAATTATATTACTTGCTGTAGCAATTTTAATTAGATTAGGAAAATAGCTAGATTTCTCTAGCTATTTTATTATAATAAAAAACATAAATTTTATTGCTATCAATTTGTAATATTTTCCTTCATATATCTATCTATTTTTCTTTCTGCTTCTTTTCTTTTTAAATCTTCTCTTTTATCATATAACTTTTTACCTTTTCCTATTCCTAATTCTAGTTTTACAAAATTTCCTTTAAAATATAATTGTATAGGTACTAATGTATATCCTTTTTGTGTTGTCATTCCTACTAGTTTATTTATTTCTCTTTTATTTAAAAGTAATTTTTTAGGTCTTAATGGATCTTTATTATAAATATTTCCATGTTCATAAGGACTAATGTGCATTGAATAAACATATACTTCCCTATTTTTTTCAATTGTTGCATAACTATCTTTTAGATTAACTTTTCCGGCTCTAATTGATTTTATCTCTGTTCCATAAAGAACAATCCCTGCTTCTATTTTATCAAGGATTTCGTAATTGTGATATGCGGTTGGATTTTTTGCGATTACACTATTTTTTTCCATTATCATACTCTTTCTAATATTTATTGAAATTTATCATCATTTAAGATTTATATATTTATTATATGTAATTTTGCTTATTATTTCAAGTATTTTATTTAAATTGCATAAATATGTTATTTTCGAAAAAACCGCGTAGCGACCAAGCGCAGCGCGAATGGAGCAGCAACCTTTAGGTTGCGTTGCGACAACAAGGCATGAAAAAATAATTATATTTATGTATTTAATTTATAAAAGAACCCAAGACATTAAATATCCTGGGTTCAAAATTACTTAAATTATTCTTCATCATCATTATTATCATGTTCTTTCATATATTTGCATATTAAAACTATTACTACAATGATTATGATAATTAAAACTATCCACATCCAAACAGATAAGTTTATACCTAAAAAGCTAATGTTAGACATACTATTATTTGTTAAAACATTACCTGTTGTCATTGTATCAACTGCATTTTTTGCATCTCCACCTACATTTTCAATTGTTTGACTATCTATTATTCCATTTGAAATTGGTGTATTACCATCAATCATATTTGTACCACTATCTACTGCATTTCCTACCATTGCTCCGCCATCACTTATAACATTTCCTATCATGTCACCGCCATTTTCTACTGCGTTTCCAATCATTTGTCCTCCATCATTTATTGCATTGGCTGTGCCATCTGTAGCATCTCTAACCATGCTATCACCTGATTGCGCATATACAAAACTGCTAATCAAACATATTGCTAAAATTGTTAAGGTGGCTATTATAGACATTTTTTTTCGCATAATAAACCTCCTTTTTGACTTTTTGTCATTTATATTTTTTGCATTTTAAAATTTATTATGCGATATATAAAAAATTGAAAAATGTAATTTTTGTTGTAATTTGAAAATTTTTCTTTTTTATTTTTTATACTCTAGTAAAGTTACTTATCTGCGATGATAGACTTAATGTCTATTTTTACGATTTTTAAGCTTTATTGCTTGTACCGAAAACATCTCTCATCTTATGTTTTACTGTTTCTTTAATATAATCTCTTCCTAATCCTAAATATTTTCTTGGATCAAACACTTCTGGACTTTCTACTAAAGTTTTTCTTATTCCTGCTGTCATTGCTAATCTTAAATCTGTATCTACATTTATTTTAGATACTCCTCTTTTGCTTGCTTCATGTAACATTTCATCTGGAACACCTTTTGCTCCAGGCATATTTCCACCAAAATTATTGCACATTTCTACATATTCTGGAATTACAGTAGATGCTCCATGTAATACTATTGGAGTATCGGGAATTAACTCTTTTACTTTTTCTAAAATATCAAAGCGAAGTTTTGCTTCACCCTTAAATTTATATGCACCGTGGCTTGTTCCAATTGCTATTGCTAATGAATCGCAATTAGTCCTCTTTACAAATTCTAAAGCTTGTTCTGGATCAGTATACATACTATCTGACTCTAGAACATTCACATCATCTTCTATTCCGGCTAATTTACCCAACTCAGCTTCTACTACCACTCCATGCTCGTGTGCATAATCTACAACTTGTTTTGTAAGTTCTATATTTTTTTCAAAATCATATTTTGATCCATCAAACATTACAGATGTATAACCATTATCTACACATAATTTACAAGTTTCAAAATCTGGACCATGATCTAAATGAAGTGCAACTGGAACATCATGTTCCTCCAAACCTGCTGATATCATGTGTTTTAGATATGGTATTCTCGCATATTTTAATGCACTTGATGATGTTTGTAATATTACAGGAGAATTCTCCTCAGCAGCTGCATCTAATATGGCTTGAACAAATTCCATATTATTTATATTAAAAGCTCCTATTGCAAATTTTTCTTCAATTGATTTCTTAAACATTTCTTTAGTTGTTACTAATGACATATCTTTACCTCCTAATTATTATTATAAACTTATTATATTTCTATAATTCCACAATGTCAATTTTTTTATTATTATAATTTATTTTTTTACTAAAGTGCAAAATAAAAAAGCCAATATAAAATTGGCTTTTTTATTTTTAAACTTTTTTCCACAATGTATCTAAACCATCATCTTCAATAACTGTATTCTCTAGCTTTTCTATTTTATCCTTTGGTTCTTTTTTAGATTTTTTGTCTTTTTTCTTGTGGTCAACTTGAATTCTATCTACCCAAAGGAATGATAGGAATGAAATAAAAGTAAATATTTCATCAACTAGTATACAAATAGCTAAAGTTTTTACAACATCTCCAGAAGCATTTGCAAGTTCTATTGTATGTCCTACTAATAATGTTACAAAAGCAAGTAGCATTATACATGCAACAGTATTAGATCTATTATTCCTTGCTAGATATAAGCATAATAAGAATAAAGCTACAGCTGCTACTAAATAAAATGGTTGTGTAAAATCAATAATTGGCATAATTATTTCCTCCTTTGTTAATCTATAAATATAATACATTATTTATTTACATTTTTCAATATTTTTTTTGTTAATTTTATATTACATTATTATTACAAAAAATATTTTAACCAAATTTTCTTTCAATTAAGTTAACCAACTCTTTTGCTCTTTTTGTAATATATTCTTGATTTTCTCCTTCAATCATAACTCTTACTAAAGGTTCTGTTCCAGATGGTCTTATTAAAACTCTACCATTTCCTGAAAATTCATTTTCTAATTTTTCAATTTCTGATTTGATTTCGTCATCTTTTTCATAATCCATCTTTTTATCATTTGATACTTTAGCATTTATAAGTACTTGAGGATATATCTTAATGATTTTTGCTAATTCGGATATTGATTGCTTTTTCTCTAATGCAACCATCAAAAGCATTAAAGAAGTAAGTATTCCATCTCCTGTCGGATTATAGTCTAAGAATATAATATGTCCTGATTGTTCTCCTCCCATATTGTAATCATTTTTTAGCATTTCTTCTAGTACATATCTATCTCCAACTTTTGTTTCTTTAAAAGTAATATCATTTTCTTTGCAGAATTTTTTAAGTCCTAGATTACTCATTACTGTTGCTACTATTGTATCATTTTTTAATTTTCCCTTTTCTTTTAGATATTTTCCAACTATTGCAAGAATAATATCTCCATCTATTTCATTTCCATTTTCGTCAACTGCTAAGCATCTATCTCCATCACCATCATATGCTATTCCTAAATTACATTTATTTGCAACAACAAATTTTTTTAGCATATCTAAATGTGTTGAACCACAATTTGAATTTATGTTTACTCCATTTGGTGTATTGTTTAATATATAATGCTTAATTCCCAATGCTGTATAAACTTTATCAGCAATCACAGATGTTGCTCCATTAGCAGTATCTATTGCAACTACAAAATTTTCTTTTTCAAAATTTTCAAATGTGTCTTCAAAATTCTTTCTAAAGAAATATAAATATTCATCAAGTAAATCTTCTCTTATTTCTGCTACGCCGATTTTACTACTTTGTGCTGTTAATTCATCTATTTTTCCTGATTCTAAAACTTCTTCTATTTCTTCCTCTATGCTGTCAGGAATCTTCATTCCCTTATTACTAAAATATTTTACTCCATTGAAGTCATATGTATTATGTGATGCTGATATTACAACACTTGCACTAGCCTTCAATTTTTTTGTTAAATATGCAACTCCAGGTGTTGGAATTACACCTAATGATTTAACATTTGCACCATAACTTAAAAATCCTGCTGTCATTGCACTTTCAATAAGTGTTCCAGATAATCTTGTATCTCTACCAATTAATATAGTAGGAGCCTCTCCTGCTTCTTTTGCAAGAACATATGCTCCTGCTTTAGCAACTTTGTATACAAGAGCTGGTGTAAGCTCTGTATTTGCAATTCTTCTAATTCCATCTGTTCCAAAATATTTCATATTTTCCTCCTTGAACTTTTTTAATTTAATTTTTGTTTAGTTTATTTTTAATTTTATTTATTACTGCTTTTACTAATTTATAATTATTAGCTAAGCTATATAATACAGCTATTATTAATGATATAATATTCAATATCCAATAAAGAGGTGTTGGTATAAATTTCATATATTTAGTATAATAGCATAAGCATACTATTGTTAATATTATTAATGGTCCTATAAATTTTAATTCTTTTAATTTTATATATTTATCTAATTTAATTTTTCTGTAGTAATATATAATTAAATCTGCAACTAATGTTGAAATACATGCTGCATATATTCCAATATAATTTACTAACAGCAAGTCTATTACCAAATTTATTATTGCTGCTCCAATTGTTGTTGTTCCCATTATCTTAGTATCTTTATATGCAGAAAATATTCCTCCAAAATAACTTGATAAATTAGAGTAATATGTAGCTATCATTATTATTGGAATATATATGTATGCTTCTTCATAAGATTTATTTATCAGTATTGGAAAAGCAAAAGGCATTACTGCTATTAAACATATTGTCACTGCAAACAATAATCTTTTCATATCATGATATATACTGTTATAATTTTCATTTTTATTTTTTTCTTTTGTTATTCTAGCAGCTGATTCTTTCCAAGCTGTATAAAAATATCCGTAAACAACACTTATTATATTTGGAAACTTACTTGCCATTGCATATATTCCATTTGCAGCTGTTCCAAGCATCTGTGTTAAAATTATTCTGTCTGACATATTTATTATGTTCCATGAAATACTATTTGGTACAAGTGGTACAGAATATCTTATCATATCTGTCATAAGTTTTTTATTATATTTTCCAATATATTTCCATAATTTAAGAATTATAAATATTACTATTGCTGTTGTTATATTTGCTATTGTATTAGCCCATAAAAGTCCCTCTGCTCCTGCTTTTAGTCCAACAATAAAAAATATATTTAAAATAATTGTTCCAATTCCTAATATAAAATTAGAAAGTGAATATAATTTAATCTTACTTAATCCTCTTGCCAGTGCATTACTTAATCCTATAAAAATATTTGAAATAACAAACATTACAAATGCAAAAATAAGAGAACCTGTATATCCAATTAAATTAAGTATTATTATTGCCAAAGGAATAAATATTATCGTTCCAAATAATGTATATATAATAGTTTGACTAATTATCTTCTTTTCTTCATTTTTATTTACTGCATCTATTAAGAATCTAAACATTGATTCTTCCATAAGAAGAGTAATAATAGGACATAAGAAAAGTGATAATGTACAAATAAAATCATATGTTCCATATTCTGACGGTGCTAATTTAGCTGTATATAATGGAAGCAATATATATGAGATTATTTGAGTACTTAGTTTTCCTATTGCGATAATAACTGTGTTTTTTACTAATTGTTTCTTTTGATTCATTTTACATACCTCATAATTTTTGATATTATTATGATGCTTTTGTTGAAATATACTATTTTACAAGATTTTTTATTTCATTATTAAGTAATTTAATAAATTTATCTCTATTACTTTTATACTTTTTTGGAGTGAATTCTTTATTAATTAAATCTTGTAAATCTTCAAAATTTTTAAGTGGTAATATATATTTGTTTTTTGAAAATATTTCTAATATCTGTTCTTGATGATTATTTACATGTTCACAATATTCCTTTTTTCTCGCAGCTACAATCATCTTTTTGTTTAATTTAAGTCCATAAATTATAGTTCCAACCCCTGCATGAGTTATAATAACTCTTGCTTCCTTCATGTATTTTTCAAACTCATCTGGTGTTAGATATTTATGTATTTCCATCTTTTTTGAATTAAACTCAGTTGAACCAACTTGAGCTATAATTTTTTCTTTAATTTTTAATTTTTCTACGGCTTCAAGCAATCTTTTAAACTGCTTGTCCTGAGTACCTAAAGTTACAAATATCAATATATCCACCCCCAGCATTTTGCTTTAGGATATAGCTTTTTCATTTCTTCCCATTGCACAACAAATGTGTCTGCTATTGGATAAACTAATCTTCCAGCTAAAGTTTTAGTAGTTATATTGGCAAATGTTTCTATCCATATTACTTTTGCTCCAAAAAGCTTAGCAATATAGCACATT
The DNA here is from genome assembly GCA_947624715.1 of uncultured Clostridia bacterium. The sequence goes on along the minus strand of CANQLO010000005.1, from coordinate 53,950 downwards.
GGTACAGCTGTATGAGTTCCAGTAGTAACTATAACCTTTGGTTTTATTTTAATAAATAAATATAAACTAATAAAAAAGTTTGCCAATAATATAAAGAAATATCTAATAGGAGTTCTTCTTGTTCCATATATTAAAAAATGTGCTCTATCTCCATACTTTTCTTTTATATCAATACTTGCATCTGTTTTTTCTGTAACTACTGAATAGTCATAACTTTCAAAATCTAATTGTCTTAATTCACTCAAGTGTCCACCCATACTTGATATAAACATTACTTTTGTCATTTAAAAGTTTCCTTTCAATTATTATATATGTTTTTACATTTTATTTGGTACTTCTATTCCTAAAAGTTTTAGTGAATTTTCTAAAGTTACTTTTGTCATATATGTTAAGTATAATCGTGCATTTGTTACTTGCTTGTCATCACTTATAATCTTATTTTGGTTATAAAAAGTGCTATAAGCTTTTGCTACATCAATACTGTATCTTGCAATTATTGATGGTTCATTTTTTTCTATGCTGTTTATAATAATTTGATCAAAATTTTCTATTAATTTTACAAGCTTGATACTTGCTTCATCTGTTAATACATCAAAGTTTACATCTTTTATATCTGGAGTATATCCTGCTTTTTCAAGCACACTTTTGGTTCTAACTGTCATGTATTGTACATAAGGCCCTGTTTCTCCATTAAAATTAACAGCCTCATTTAAGTCAAATACCTGATTTTTAATTCTTGATTCTTTTAAATCATCAAATATAACTGCTCCAATTCCGACCTGTCTTGCAACTTGCTCTTTATTTTCTATACTTCTATCAGCTATTATATCTCTTGCCTTAGATATAGCTTCATTTAATAGGTCTTCAACTTTTACAAAATTACCCTTTCTAGTAGACATCTTACCTTCTGGAAGAATAATCATTCCATAGCTTACATGTACTAGTCCATTTGTGTATTTTTCATCTAAATCTAAATATTTTGCAACTTCAAATATTTGCTTGAAATGTAAATTTTGTTCTTCTCCAACAACATATATACATTTATCAAAATCATAAGTTCTCGCTCTGTAAAGTATTGCTGCTAAATCCCTTGTTGCATAAATTGAAGAACCATTTGCTTTTTGAATTATGCAAGGTGTTTTTATTCCTTTATCAGTAAGGTCAACTACTTTTGCTCCTTGCGATTCTGTAAGAACACCATTTTTCTCTAATATATCAATAACTTCTTGCATCTTATCTGAATAAAAAGCTTCTCCATTATATGAATCAAATTTAACTTTTAATAATTCATATATTCTATTAAATTCTTGCAAGCTTAATTCTTTAAATTTATTCCATAAATCTACGCAATATTTATCTCCATCTTCTAGTTTTTTAAAAGTTTCTCTGCACTCTTCTAATACTGATTCATCTTGTTCACATAACTCATTTATTCTTTTATATATCTCTGAAAGCTTATCTATTGCGTCAGTAGATAAATCATATTCTGCTCCCCATCTTTTATATCCTTCAATGAGCTTAGCAAACTGTGTTCCATAGTCTCCCAAGTGATTTAGGCTTATAGTTTCATATCCACAATTCTTATATATATTATAAAGAGAATTTCCTATAATAGTAGTTTTTAGATGTCCAATATGAAATGGCTTTGCAATATTAGGAGATGAGTATTCTACTAATACTTTCTTTCCTTTTCCAATTTGCATTTTTCCATAATCTTCTTTTTGTAAATCAAACTTTTCTAAAGCTTTTTTTACAATTTGCGATTTATCAACAAAAAAGTTTAAGTATCCACTTACTGCTTCTATTTTTGAAATAATTGTATTATCTATATTTATTTTACTTTTTAGATTATCTGCTATCATATTTGGAGCTTGTCTTAAAATTTTAGCAAGCTTAAAACATGGAAACGCATAATCTCCATTTATTTCCTCTTTTGGGATTTCTATATATCCACTTATCTCATTTTTATTTATTTCTACATTATCAATTGCATTAACAATCAAGGTAGCTATTATTTCTTTAAAATCCATACCTTTTTCTCCATTAAAAATTATACATATTATATATCAAATATTGCTAAAAGTAAATGTTGAGTTTTATAGGTTTGAAAACATATTTTAATTATTTGCTTTCTTTTCTAATTTCTCTTAAAAATTTAACATTACTTTTGAAAAATCTTTTCATTCTCTTAGGTTCTCTCGTTATTCTATATAACCATTCTAAATTATGTTTCAAAAATATATTAGGAGCTCTTTTTTTTAGTCCACTTAGTACGTCAAAAGTTCCACCTACTCCAACAAATATACCTTTGTCAAAACTTTTAAGATTGTTATATATAATCACTTCTTGATTAGGAATTCCTAAAGCTACCAATATAACATCTGGCTTTTTCTTTTTGATTTCCTTAAATACTTCATCTTTGTTTTCTACATATCCATTAACTGCACCTACTACTTTTATTCTAGGGTATTGTTCTTTAATCTTATCTTCAAAAGTTTTTACAACTTCTTCTTTTGCACCAAATAAAAATAAACTTTTTTTGTATTCATTACATTCTTCTAATAGATATTTAACAAAATCAATACCTATAATTGTTTTATTTATTTCTTTAATTTTAAGCATCTTAGCACCTTTAACAATACCAATACCATCTGGTACAACAATAGAATCCTTACTAAAGAAAGCTTCTTTCAAGTTATGATTCTCCTCAGCAATCATTATTGTTTCTGGATTTGCAGTAATTACAAACATTTTGTTTTCATTTATTAAATTATCATGTGCTAATCTGTAAAATTCCTCAGTTGTTCCCTTGTATATTTTTTTGAAATATTCTTTCATAAAAATATCTATCCTTCCTAAATGCTATATTTTTTTATTATTGCATCTACAATTCTTTTGCTAGCTAAACCATCTCCGTAAGGATTTGATGCTTTGCTCATTCTTTCATATTCTTCTTTATTTTCAATTAATTCTTTTGTTAAATTATAAATCTTTTCTTCATCTGTTCCTGCTAGTTTAAGAGTTCCAGCTTTAATGCCTTCTGGCCTTTCTGTTGTATCTCTTAATACCAAAACTGGTTTTCCAAGTGATGGTGCTTCTTCTTGTATTCCACCACTATCAGTTAAAATCAAATATGACTTATTTATAAAGTTGTGAAAATCAATTACATTTAAAGGATCTATTAATTTTATTTTTTCATTATTTCCTAAATATTCTTTTGCCATATTTCTAACTTCTGGATTTAGGTGTACTGGATAAACAGCCTTAACATCATCATAGTCATCAACAATTCTTTTTATTGCATAAAAAATGCCTTTCATTGGTTCTCCAAGATTTTCTCTTCTATGTGCCGTTACTAATATTAATTTATCATTGCCAACCCAATCTAGTATTTCATTTTTATAATCTTGCTTTACTGTAGTCTTTAATGCATCTATTGCGGTATTTCCAGTTACATAAATGTTTTCTTCTTTTTTTCCTTCTTTTAATAAATTAGCTTTACATTCTTCAGTTGGAGAAAAATGCATATCAGCTAAAACTCCAACCATTTGTCGATTCATCTCTTCTGGATATGGAGCATACTTATTGTATGTTCTAAGCCCAGCCTCAACATGTCCAATATCAACTTGATTGTAGTATGCTGCTAAAGCTCCCGCAAAGGTTGTTGTTGTATCACCATGTACTAAAACTATATCAGGTTTTTCTTCTCTAATAACTTTTTCTATTCCTGTTAAAACTCTACTTGTAATATCATTTAAAGTTTGATTTTGCTCCATTATATCTAAATCATAGTCTGGAGTGATATTAAATACTTCTAGTACTTGGTCTAGCATTTGTCTATGTTGTGCTGTAACACAAACAATACAATTTATTTCTTTTCTTGATTTTAGTTCTTTTATTACCGGCGCTAATTTTATTGCTTCTGGTCTTGTACCAAAAATCAACATGACTTTTATCATCTATTTTCCTCCGTTTACTTATACATTTATATCATTTTTTACGCTATTTTGCAAATTTTACTTTTAAATACATTGCTTTTTTGTATTTTTTTATACTTTAGTAAAGTCATTTATCTGTGATGATAGATTTGACGTATATTAACAATTATTTTTTCAAAACTTTTCTATACAAGTTTGCCCTTGTTTTCGTTGTTAAATGATATTTAATTTCTTGACACAATTTCATTTTAATATTTGTTTTTCCATCAACCCATGAACCTGCAAATATATGTATTAATTTTGAATCAGATGATGGATTTGAAAGTACAGTATCTTTATATATTTTTATATCGTCAGATAATATCTGCTCTGTATTATTTAGTTTACAATTATAATTTTTTTCCAATATATCAGTTATCAATATTGAATTATTGTCATTAAAATTAAATGTTTTATTTTCCATAGTATCATAATAATTTAAAATTTTAGCTATAAGTGGATGCTCTTTCTCTGCTCCAATTACTGCACAAGATACATATTTTTCATTTTCAAATCCTAGAAAAGCTCTATTATCTAACAATTCATCTAAATTATCTAATGCAATAACATCTGTATCTAGGTAAATTCCACCTTCTTTATATAAAGCATACATTCTTATATAATCACTTACAAATGCCCATTTTTTTGCTTCATAAGCTGATTTTGTATATTTACTTGATTCTATATCAAAATTATTTTCATTCCATTCAATAATTTCATAATCTTTAAAATGTTTCTTCCAAGTATCTATACATTTTTGTACTTTTTTTGGCTTTTCTTTTCCTCCAACCCATACATAATGGATTTTCTTTGGAATGCTCATACCTAATCTCCTCGTATAATATATTTACAATCATTTTTATATTTTTAAAATTACATTAAATTAATGATTGTAAAAAAAATTTAATGTAAAGTAGTAAAGGATTTGTATTTACATAATATGCTATAATCTTATTATATAAATCTAGTTAAAGGTGTATTCTTTGTCTCCATGTTGCACCATTATTGGTGGCTTCACTTTAAAGACTGTTTCTCTACTTTTAGTATTAACTTCAGACCCAGATGTTGTTCAAGCTCGAAGATACATCAGTAGCAGATGACCTTTATCTTCTTGCTTAGTTCTGATTTGTGCGAGGTTGTTGATGTGCTAATTGCTAGGGACAAATCCTTTACTATTTTATATATTTTAAGAATTGAAAGGTGGTGATTTTATTGGATAAAGATAAACTTCAATCAACTCTTTTTGTTGGTATTGATGTTAGCTCTAACTCTAACTATGCTTTTGCTATGGATTTTTTCGGCACTAAATTTTTGTCTTTTTCTTTTTCTAATAATCAGCCTGGTTCAAATGTTTTGATTAACAATGTTTCTAATTGTCTCAAACAAAACAATTTCAAGTATGTTATTTTTGATATGGAATCCACTTCTTTTTATAGTTTCCATTTATGTTGCGTACTTGCTTCTTCTATTGAACTTGCTGAATTTAATCCTTTAGTGTATTGCTTAAATCCTAAAGTAATTGCTGCATACAGAGAATCCTTCGTTCGTCTTGATAAAACAGATCCTCTTGATGCTAGAGTTATTTGTGACTATGCTCGTGTTGGCAAAATTACATCTAAGCCATTTAATGCTTCTACTTTTTTAGCTTTACAACGTTTGACTAGACAGCGCCTTCACGTAGTTGAGTGTCTAACTAGAGAAAAACAATATATTTTAAATAATATTTTTCTCAAATTTAGTGAACTGGCTGTTTTGAAAAAGTCTGAGCAACCATTTTCAGATAAGTTTAGCTATACTGCTGTTTCTATTATTTCTGATTTCTATTCTCCTGATGAAATAGCTAATATGCCCTTGTCTGATTTGATTGAATACCTTAATGTTAAAGGTAAAAATCGTTTCACTGATACTGAAAATACTGCTAAACTTTTACAAAAAGCTGCTCGAGATTCATACAGACTTGATAAAGCTTTGTATGAACCTATTAATCTTTCTATTGCTACTTCTTTTAATGCTATCTCTTTATATGATAAACAACTAAAAGATTTGGATAAAGCAATCTTAATGACTGTTAAAGGTCTTCATAGTAACGAATACGATTGTCTTCTTTCTATCAAGGGAATTGGTCCTGTTTATGCTGCCGGCATAATCTCTGAAATTGGCTTCATCTCACGTTTTCAACGTGAAGAATATCTAGCCAGTTTCGCTGGACTTACTTGGGGAAAGAAGCAATCCGGAAAACATACCTCCGATATTACCAACTTGACCAAAAGTGGTAATAAATATCTTCGTTACTACTTACTTGAAGCTGTTAACTCTGTTATTATGCATGGAAATTCAGAATATTCTGAATTTTATCATAAAAAATTTTCAGAAGTTACCAAGTTTCAAAGGAAAAGAGCACTCGCACTTACTGCTAGAAAATTTGTAAGATTGATTTTTTCTATGCTACAGAAAAATCAACTTTACATCAATCCAAAGGAGATGGTTAAGTTAACGTAATTTAATATTGTCATTGTAGCCACTTCCAAAATTTCCCTGTCGAAAAATTGATTTTTTGGAGGTTTATTAAGTATGCTCTTTTTATTATCAATGTACTTAAAAAAATTAGAATATTTTTTAATTTTATCTTGACATTTTACCAGATGTCTTTATTTACTATTACTTTCACATATGGGTATATACATAAAAATCTACAAATTGTTTCTATCTTCTGCTTCTCCTCTTCATTTATAACACAAATTGTATTAAAACCTTTTTCCATTTCCTTAAGTAGAATCATATATATTTCATCTAATGTATTATCATTTATTGCCTTATTAAATTTTGCGTTATCTTTTCCTGTCCACACAATATTTTCATCAATTATATTATTTATTGTTATTTTTCTATTTGTTTTATTTTTATAAAAACTTACTAAAGCTTTTAAAAATAAGTTGTTAGTATAATCTTTGCCAAATCTTTTTTCTATAACAAATTCAATTATTTCTCCTATATTTTGTAAAGGTCTTTTTTTGTAAATAGGTCTATAAACTAATTTTAATTTATTAAGTATTCTAAAAAGTACATATTGCATTTTATATAGTGGAATATCATAATATTTACTCAAACTAACAAATGTTCTTAATTCTCCGTTTATTATATTTAACTTACCGTTTTCACTATATTCATAATTTTGTGAATGTACTCTATATTTATAAAAGCTAAAATCTACTTTTTCTACATTTAAAGTTTTAATTTCTTTTTCATAACTAAAGTCAATCCAAAATGGAGTATTCCACATTACATAATTTGGTATAACATTTTGGAAAAAGCTTTCTTTTGTATGTATTGCAACATCAATATATAAATTTCTTCCAAGCCACAATTCTTGTAGTGGAAGTATATAACTAGACTTAATGTATTTTTTAACTTTTTGAAGTCCTGTTACATTGCTTTTCTCATCTATTATAACTAAATCACCAATAATTGCATCTAAGTTTGAATTATTTTCTAAATAATTTACACATTTTTCTAATACATCATCTCCATTTAAAAGGTCATCTGAATGCAATACACATATATAATCACCTGTTAGATATTTCGAGCCATTTAATATTGCATTAAGCTGATCTCCATTTTCTTGATAGATATATTTTATTTTATTGTCTTTATCATACTTTTCTTTATACTCTTGTATTACAGTTTCTGTATTATCAGTTGAGCCATCATTTACAATAACTAATTCCCAATTCTTATATGTTTGATTTATTACTGAATTTAAAGTTTCTGTTATTGAATTTGCATCATTATATGATGGCATTATAATAGATACTTTTTTCATGCTTCCTCTTTTCGTATTTGATTTTTTTCTTTATTAAATATTCCTTTTATTAAATCTTTAATATCTTGTAATAATAATTTGAAATCTTTTGCGGTAATATATTTTTCTATATATACAATAGCTATTGTTAAAATAGCACAAATTACAGCAATAACTGCCCACATAATAAAATTTGTAACTTCAATTTGTTTTACAAAATACAATCCTGCTATTGATACAAATCCAGTAAAAATTAAATCTATTATATAATGCACATAATATTTTACTGGTCTGCAATCATATTGATGTTTATATACATAAGTTGGATAAAATATAAAACTTGTTAAAGCAGTTGATATAACTGTTGCAAGTAATACTCCAACAATACCCCAGAATCTTACAAATACTAATGATAATACCAAGTTAGCAATTGATTCAGCTATTGATATATTTCTTGTTTGTTTAAACCAACCTTTAATTTCTACAACTCCAATAAGATTTTTTGAATATATCAAATTGTATAATGATAGTGAGAATAATATAACTCCTAGTAATTCTACTTGTTTATCTGCTCCTATCCATATACCAATAAATTTATCAATAAGTATTGTAAAACATATCGTGCAAAACATTGCAAGTGAAGCATAAGCACAGTTTAATTTTTCAAATACTATTTTATTTTCTTCTGTTTTTAATTTATTTATTGCATTTCCTAAGCTAGCCACTATTGATTGAGATATCATTCCCAAAATTTCTGACAAGGTTTTTATTATGTAATTGTATCCTGAATATATAACTACATATATAGGTTCCAAATATGTTGAAATTATCAATATATCTATATTGTTATAAATAATATTTGCTATTCTGTACACTATAAAATGTTTTGCATTTGAGAAAATACTTTTGTCTGGATTATCAACTTCTTTAAGCCATGGATATTCTTTATATACTTTTTTATTTATAATGTAATTTATTATAATTCTAATAAATATGCCCGGTATTAAGATAATTAAATAATCTACTTTTAAATATAGTAATGTTATTTCTATTAAATTTTCTAATATTCTTATAAGGTTGATTAAGCCATTTATTTTATATGATTTTTGATCTGCTTGAATTACATTTCTTGGAGCAAACATAAAATATTCTAAAACATTTTTTATTAAAAATGTCATAAATACTAATTGTAGATATGTTAGCGATAGGTTATTATTAGTGATATGTTTTAATCCAAATGAAATTGCAAAACCTATTGCAAGCATTGCAAAACCTATTATCTTAAAAAATCTTTTTGATGCTGTATATACTCTATTTATTCCATCTTTATCGTCTTTTGCGAAAAGCTTAAAATATATTTGATTTGTAATCAGTCCAATTCCTGCTTCTGCTAATGATAAATACGTTAATAATTGATAAAAAAGTTGATTAACTGAATATAATTCATTGCCTAAATTATTAACAAAAGCTCTTACTTTCCAGAAGCCTAATATTGTTATAAATATATATGGTAATATTGTACTAATAAAATTTTTTAATGTATTTAATTTTCTCAATATTTAATTTCATCCCTTTCTAAGGCACAAATCCTAGCTAAAATTGTAATTATCCTTAAGCCTTATGATTTGCTATATTATCAATCAGTTCATACCAATTATTTGCTACATTTTCTTTCTTATATTTTTCTGATAATATTCTTCCTTGATTTCCTAATGAATTTCTTAAATTTTCATCTTCTATTAAATTTATTATTTTTTCAGCCATTTCATTTAAATTTCTATTTGCTACTAAATAGCCATTTTCCCCATTTTGTATTATTTCTTTTGCTCCTTGTGCGCTGTCCAATGCTAAAATCGGAATCCCATAGCTTTCAGCTTCTACTAGAACTAGTCCAAAAGATTCAGTATATGATGTCATTACATATATTGAAGATTTTTTATAAATTTCATCTAATTCATTTTTATTTTTATAACCTTGTAAAATTATATTGTTTTCTAATTTGTAGTTTTGTATTTTACTTTCAATTAATTCTTTTTCTTCTCCATCACCAATAATGTTAAGTTTCCATTCTGGATATTTCTGATTTACTATTTTGAATACATCAATTAAATCTAAATACCCCTTTTCTTTAGCTAATCTTCCTACTGAAATTATATTTTTTTCTTTTAGGTCAGCCTTTTTTTCTGGATAATTATCTATGCAATGTGGTATATAAATACATTTTGTTTTCTTAGTTTTTAATATAGATTTATTTTTCTTATCTATCTTTTCTTTATAAAATTCAGTTAACTCTTTAGATACTGGTATAAAGTAATCTATATTTTTAATACATCTTAGAGTTTTATTTATATATATTTTATTGTTGTTGTGATGGTTATGCTCTTGAGCAATTTTAATAGCTTCTTTTCTTCCATATTTTCCAGACCATTTATTATGAAAATATCTAGTAGTAATTATAACATCAGAATCTAGATTTTTAATTGCTTCAATGTTAAGTTTTCTTCTAAAATACAATACTTTTATACTTATAAAAACTTCCTTTAATATTTTAAAAATATTATAAGTTTTTATAGCTTGCTTTAACTCTATTCTATTAGGCTTTAAATCAGTCATTAAATACGTAATTTTAACTTTTGGATTAACTTCAAAAGCAATGTTTTCTTGTAACTTATATGTTGAGATAATTTCTACTTCATATCTTTCACAAAGCATATTACTTAATGATATTATCGCGTTTTCAGTTCCTCCAATACCTAAATGTAGTGCTAGTATTGTTACTTTTTTCATTACTATTCCTTGTATTTTATATTTAGATTTTTAAGATAAATCTATAAAACTTATTTTGAATTCTTTCTACAAAGATTCACTATTCCCTAGTTCTCTTAATTTTTCATGTAATTGTATAATTATAACTGCTACGAATATTCCGCTTGCTGGTGCTGTAAATATATGTCCTGCAAGAAGAGCTGCTCCCATAATATCAATTACTGAATATAACATAAAACATATTTCTTTATTTAATATAACTTTTTTTATGTTTTTAAATAAATTTTTAATAATTACCACTGCCAAGATAATAAATGGTGCAAAATAAACAATAAAGCCAATTATGCCATGGCACAAAGCTATATCAAAATAATCCATTTCTACAAGTTTTAATTGTGCTAATCCATCTGGATTTTCCTTCATATAACCAATTCCAAGTATTTTATTTTGAACACTTGAATTTTTATATATTTCTAGATTATTTGCTAAAAATTCATCTCTACCACTTATTATTGATTGTTGATACTGAGATGTGTTTTGTTCTTGATTTTCTTGTTCTTGAATTGAATTTGATTGTCCCTGATTTTCATTATCTTGTATATTTACTTTTCCTTTTTCAATATTCTGAAATATATCTGTTATTTTTGGAAAACTTATCCCATTTGTAATCTTAATATTTATTCCTATTGAGTTATATGGTACTAAAATAAAAGTTACCAAAGTAATTAAAATAGTAATACTTCCTTTTATCAAATATTCCTTTTTCTTTGATGAAACGAACTGAATTACACATACCAAAAGTGTTATAAATGCTAGTCCTACTCCTCCAAAAAATGGTGCTTTTGTTCCCATTTCTAGTATAGAAAAAATATATAAAATTAAAGTAACAATATAAATAAGTTTATATTTTAATGATTCTCTATTATTATTTTCTTTATTTTCATTTGCTCCATTGTTCAGCAAACATAATATTAAAATTGGTGCAAGACAACTTATTATAGCTCCAATTTCATTTGCTGCAAAAAATAATCCTACAGTTCCAGCTTTTCCAGTTCCACCATAAGTTGCATATCCTACTCCAAATATTTTTGATAAAAATATAATAAAAATATATCCAAATAAAGAGTAGATTAATATTTTATTGTCAATTCTATTATTTTTATCTTTCAAGATTGGTATTAATGCAACTAAAATGATTGGAAGATAGAAAGTTTTTACAAGCCCCTTAATCTGTGTGAAAATTCCATTTATACCATAGTTTAAATACATATTAACAATAAATGAGATTAAATAAATAACTAATATTATATAATATATAATCATTTTTTTCCTATATTTTTTATCACATGTAAGTAGTGAATATATAGCAATACCAATCATAAAGAGAGTTCTAACAATAACGCCTAAAGTAAGAACCTCACTTACATTACGAACCAATAATGATGTGACTACATCTATTATTGGTTGTAATATTATATATACAGTTATTATTTTTTTTATATTGATTTTATTTAATAAAGCTTTCATGATATGAATAAGCCCTTTCTTAGTCTCCCAAACATATTCCAATATCTCTTGCTGTTTTTACAAGTTCATCATCCATAGTAACTAATCTAATATTGCTATTCTCAGTACCACCTTCAACTGCTCCTAGTTCTTTATTATTTCCAACTACTTCTTCTAATGGAACACAATCAAGTTTACCATTTTTTATGACAGTTAGTACTCCAAATTTACCTTCCATTGCAAGTTCCATAGCTTTTGCACCATATTTTGTAGAAAGTACTCTATCATATGCTGTTGGTGTTCCTCCTCTTTGCATATATCCTAAAGTTGTACATCTTGATTCTAATCCTATTAGTTCTTGCAATTCTTTTGCAACTCTATCACCGGCTCCTGCAAATTTTACAGAAATTCCAGTATTACTATCTACATCACTTTTAAAAGTAGATGCTTCTCCATTTATAGGTTTTGCTCCTTCTGATACAACAACTACACTAAATTGTTTTCCTCTTGCTATCCTTTTTCTTATACTTTCTGCAACTTTATTTATATCATATGGTATTTCAGGAATAAGTACAGCATCTGCTCCACCAGCTATAGCTGATTCTAATGCAATCCAACCTGCATATCTTCCCATAACCTCTAGGCACATTATTCTATGATGAGTTTCTGCTGTTGTATGAAGTCTGTCTAATGCCTCTGCTGCAACTGATACAGCAGTATTATAACCAAATGTTATATCTGTACATGCAACATCATTATCTATTGTTTTTGGTACTCCAATTGTTTTTATTCCTTTTACGAATAAATCTCTTGAAGATTTTTGTGTGCTATCTCCACCTAATGTAAATACACAATCAAAACCATCTCTTACTACATTTTGAACACATAAATCAGATAAGTCTTTATATTCAACACTTCCATCTGGATTTGTTACTTTATAATGAAATACTATAGTGTTTGTTGATGAACCAATTATCGAACCACCTTTAGGCAATATACCATCTGCCATTGGATTAAAATCTAATCTTACGATTTTATTTTCAAGTAAGCCTTTATATCCATCTATGAAACCATAGCATTCAATTCCATTTATTTCGCAAGACCTTTTTATTGCTCTTATAACAGGATTCAATCCTGCAACATCTCCACCATTAGCTAAAATAGCCACTCTTTTTAACATTCGTTTTCCTCCTTTTTGCTTTTAATGCAAAATACATTCATATGTATCTTTATATATAATCATAACATTTTTACTTACTCTTATTATTTTTGTTTACATTTTTACAATCATTATTTTTTTGCTCTTTTAACAAGATTTTCTCTATTTTTATCAGCTTTGTTTTTCTTTGTTATTTTTACAATTAAAATTATTATAAGTAAAAGCATAATTGCTGCAATTGCAATTAATAAAGCAAGTGTTTTGTTCTCATCTTTAAAAAAGTCAGTAACATATGTTTTTGCTTTTTCTACAAAATCATTATTTTCTACTTCTGAAATTATAGTCTTCTCAACTGATAAATTTACTGTAACTTCATATGTTGTTACATTACTACCACTTCTTAATAATATCGTAACTAAGTGAACTCCTGCCTCTAATCCGGTATTTCCTATTATTTCAATTTCTGCACTTTCAACATTGGCAGTTGCATCTATTTTTAAATCAGTTGAATCTTTTGAACTTAAAACATCAACATTATAACTATACTTTGATTCATTAAATTCTTCTTGAAAAGTTCCACCTTCAATACTTAAAGAAGATAATTTTAATCCATTATCGTCTTGCCTTGTTACTATAATACTATAAGTTTTAGTTGTCCTGTTTTTAGCTGTTACAACTACTTTTACAGTATTTTCCTTGCTTCTAAGACTGGTATTTCCTGATATTTTTGTAGTTGCATTTTCACTTTCTGCTTCTGCCAACACATTTACAGATGATACGCTTGTTGGAACAACTAAATAATATGTTAGTGTATTTTTATTAAATTCAGGAGATATTTCGTATCCTTCTATTGATAATGATTTTAAATAATTATCTGTTCTATCATCTTGTGAGTTCGTAGTACTTCCTGTTGCATAAGAAGATATTTCTCCTAAAAATAATAATATAATTGTTAGTAATGATACTATTGCTACTTTTAAATTTTTCATTTTTTTTAATCCTTCCTTAGTGTGTTTTATGTAAAATTATTATTGCTTTTTTTATAATTTTTTATATTAAATTTTAACTGCTTAAATTTTATCATAACATATAAAAAAGTCAATATTTTATAACAATCTAGTTATGGCTAAACCATCTCCGACATCTAAAATTTTTGTGTCTAGTTTAGAGTTTTCTGTTACCCTTTTTATATATTCTCTTAAATTATTTACAGCAGTTCTTTGTTTATGTTTATTATAGTCACTCATTACATATCCTTTGTATAAAATATTGTCTGCAAAAATCACTCCATTACTTTTTAACATTCTCAAAGATTGTTCTAAAAAGAAAGGATATTTTGTTTTAGCTGCATCAATAAAAATCATATCATACATGTTATCTAGTGTTGGAAGAATATCTACTGCATCTCCTTCATAAATATTTATTTGATTTTCCTTGTTCATTGCTTTGATATTATTCCTTGCTTCAATAATCATATTTTCATCACGTTCAATTGTGTCAATTACACCATTTTCATTTAAAAAATCAGAAAAACATATTGCAGAATATCCTACTGCTGTTCCAATTTCTAATATTCTTTCCACTTTTTTATTTTTCATATATTCATTTATTACATTTAATGTATCATCCATTATAATTGGAACATGATTACTTATGGCTTTTTCTTTTATTTTCTTTAAATTATTCATTTTTTATTTCCTCTATATAAGTTATAATTTATAAAATATAGTTATTTTTTCAAGCCTTGTTGTCGCGACGCAACCTAAAGGTTGCTGCTCCATTCGCGCTACGCTTGATCGCTACGCGGCTATTCAAAAATAACTATATTTTATTATTTTTTAATTTAATAGCACTTCAAATTTTAATACAATCTAAAATTTAAAGTGCTATCTAAGAAAATTATTCCGTTTTATTATCTCTCCTTGCTTCTCTTTCTCTAGTTTTAGTGTCTAGTATTTTCTTTCTTAATCTAATATTTAATGGTGTAACTTCAACTAATTCATCATCTTCTATAAACTCAATTGATTGTTCTAATGACATTTTTAATGGTGGAACTAATCTAAGTGCATCATCAGAACCTGAAGCTCTTGTATTTGTTAAATGTTTTTCCTTGCATACATTTACTGATAAATCTTCATATCTTGGATTTATTCCAACTATCATTCCTTCATAAACTTCAACTCCAGGACCAATTAAAAGCTCTCCTCTTAGTTGTGCATTATATAATCCATAAGTTATTGATGTTCCTGCTTCAAAAGCTACTATAACACCCTTTGTTCTAGATTGTATTTCACCTTTATATGGAGCGTATTCCTTAAATACACTTGACATTCTTCCTTCACCTTTGGTATCTGTTAAGAACTCTGTTCTGTATCCAATAAGTCCCCTTGCTGGAATCTCAAATTCAATTTTTGTATGTCCTGCTTCTGCTGGTTCCATATTTATCATTTCAGCTTTTCTTTTTCCTAGTTTTTCAATTACTGTTCCAACAGAATCATCTGGAATATTTACACTTAGAGTTTCCATTGGTTCACATTTTACACCATCTATATCCTTAAATATAACCTTAGGACGTGATACTAGAAGTTCAAAACCTTCTCTTCTCATTGTTTCAATAAGTACTGATAAATGTAATTCTCCACGACCACATACTTCAAAGCTATCAGCCTTATCTGTTTCTTTTACCCTCAAAGATACATTTCTTTCAAGTTCTTTTTGTAATCTGTCTCTTATATGTCTAGATGTAACAAATTTTCCTTCTTTTCCAGCTAGTGGTCCATCATTTACACTAAATGTCATTGATACAGTTGGTTCATCAATATTAACAAAGTCAATTTTTTCTGGATGATCTACATCACATATTGTTTCTCCAATATTAATATCTGATATTCCTGAAACAACAATTATATCTCCTGCTTTAACTTCTTCTGCCTCAACCTTTTTCAATCCTTCATAAGTAAATAATTTTGCAATTTTTCCTTGGACAACACTTCCATTTTCTTTGCAAATACTTACAGTCTGTCCAGATTTTATTACTCCTCTTTCAACTCTTCCTGATGCCATTCTTCCTAAATAATCATCATATCCTATATTAGATACTAAAAGTTGTAATGGTCCATCTATTTCACATTTTGGTGGATCGATTTTTTCTATTATAGTGTCAAATATACATTTAACATTGTCACTTTCATCTTCTAATTTCATTTTAGCAATTCCATTTTTAGCAGATGCATATATAACTGGAAAGTCAAGTTGTTCATCATTTGCACCTAAATCAATGAATAACTCTAAAACTGAATCAACAGCTTTTAGAGGGTTTGCTCCTGGTCTATCTATCTTATTTATAACAACTATTGGTTGTAAGTTAAGTGCTAATGCTTTTTTTAGTACTTCTCTTGTTTGTGGCATTGGACCATCAAAAGCATCAACTAATAAAAGTACTCCATCAACTGTTTTTAGTACACGTTCTACTTCACCTTCAAAGTCTGCGTGACCCGGAGTATCTACTATATTTATTTTTATATCATTATACATAATAGATGTATTTTTTGAAAGAATAGTGATTCCTCTTTCTCTTTCAAGATCATTTGAATCCATTACTCTTTCTTCAACTTGTTCATTATCTCTAAAAACGTGACTCTGATGTAAAAGTGCATCAACTAGTGTAGTTTTACCATGGTCAACGTGTGCAATTATTGCAATATTTCTAATTTTTTCGTTTTTCATTTTTTTATCCTCTTTTATTCTATTTTTATCATTATTTTTAATATTTATTTTATAATGTTTAATATTGTCATTATTTTTTTATAATAATAAATTATTCTTAATTTTGTTCGTTTATGTTATTTTCCTCTAAGCTACTATACTCATCACTTGTACCTTCTAACTCTTTAATAGAAAGTTCAATCTTCTTATTTTCTAGGTCTATATTTAAAACTTTTGCATTTACTTCTTCACCAATTTTTAATTTTTCATCTGGCTTAGCTATTCTTTGAGTTGATATTTGCGAAATATGTATAAGTCCATCTATACCTTCTGCAATTTGTGCAAATGCTCCAAATGGCATAAATTTTCTTATCTTAACTTTAATAATATCTCCTACATTAAGTTTTAGATTTTCCCAAGGATTTACTCCTTTATCTGCATAAGAAAGTTTTATTCTTTTATTTTCTTTGTCTAATTCTTTAATAATAACCTTAATAGTCTGTCCTTGCTTTAATATATCTTGTACTTTTGCATCTCTATTCCAAGATATTTCAGATATATGCAAAAGTCCTTGTACTCCGTTTATATCAATAAAAGCACCATAAGAACATATACTTGAGACAATACCTTCATATTCTTTTCCAACTTCTGCATTTTCCCAGAAATCTTTTTTTCTTTCTTGATCTCTTAATTTTTTATAAGATAAAAGTACATTTCCTTGGCCATCATTTTGTTTAAGTACTTCAACTTTTATTTTATCTCCTGGCTTTAATTCTTTACTTGGATCAGCATTTTCATCAAAAGAATATTCTCCTTTTGGTATTATTCCATCTGCTTTGTAATTTAAATCAACAAAAACTTCCTTATTTTGATTAACACTAATAACTGTTCCTTCTGCAATTTTGCCTAATCTTTGGTTTTGATTCATAGAGCTATTTAAAAGCTCTTCAAATGAAATATTTTCTTCATTCATTATAATTATCATTCCTTTTCTTTACATATATTTTTGTATCTCAGAAATTAACTTTTACATTATATATTATTATTCAAACTTTGTCAACATAATAATGTCAATTACATAAATATAGTTATTTTTGAAAATGCCTTGGCCGCTATCAAGCGAAGCGCGAATGGAGCGACAACCGTCAGGTTGCCTAGCGACAACAAGGCTTGAAAAAATAACTATATTTATGTTTTGATAATAGTTGTGAGTAGTATCTTTTAATTTGAAGAAAGTTTAATAATCTCCTTCATTACCTCTTGGCTTGCATTATCTATCCAATCAGGGTCATCTGTTTGATATTGCATTATGTCAATTGGTTTTCCATAATTTATTCTAACTTCTGAAAAAGGCTTAAATGTTCCTCCAATTCCCACTGGTACAATTTTTGCTTTTGCTTTAGCTGCTAAAAAGACTGCTCCGTTTTTTACTTTAACGTTCTTTTCTAATCCTTTTCTTGTTCCTTCTGGGAATATTCCTAGAATTTCCTTGTTTTTCAATGCTTTCAAGCACATTTTTATTGATGCTAAATCATTTTTTCCTCTTTTTATTGGTATAACATCAAAAGTGTGTCCTAAAAAAGATATAATAGGAATTCTATATAAATCTGATTTTGCAACAAATCTTATAAACTTTTTATTTAATAAGACAATAGCCGCTGCATCCAAATAATTTATATGGTTAGCACAAACGATAAAACCTTCATCTAACTCAAGATTTTCTATCCCTGTAATTTTAACTCTATATGCTATATGATAAAGTGTTGCTAAAAATCCTTTTATTATCCTTCTTCTTAATCTTTTATGCCATGTATTTTTAGTTGTTATATATCCTCTCTCAATCCATTTATCATCTCTTTTTTTTGATTTAATGATTTTATAAAGTTTATTCTCAACTTCTTTTATTGATAAATCACTCGTATCAACATATATAGCATCTTCTGCTTGTCTTAGAGGTCCTATTGTACTTGTTCTATCGTTATTATCTCTAAATTCTATGTTTTTCCTTACCTCTTCTTCTGTACATTCTATTCCTTTTTCTTGATTTTGTTTAAGTCTTCTTTTTACTCTTTCATCAACTGAGGCATCTAGATATATCTTAACATCAGCATTTGGAAATACGTTTGTTCCAATATCTCTACCTTCTAATATAACATCTTTTCCTTCTGACATTTTTCTTTGCAAATCAACCATTGATTTTCTTACTTCTGGAATATGTGATACTTGTGATACATTATTATTTACTGGATCTTTTCTTATTTCAAGAGTCACATCTTCTCCATCTAGATAAACTTTATCTTTTTTGAATTCAATATTTATATTTTTTAAAGCTTTCTTAATGTTTTCTTCATCATCAAAATCAATATTATCATTTAGCAATTTTAGAGTTACACATCTATAAGTAGCTCCTGTATCTAGATACATCAAATTTAATTTTTTTGCTAAATAACTTGTTACTGTTCCTTTTCCTGTTCCTGATGGTCCATCTATTGCAACTATAAATGGCATATGTTTTTCCTCCTATATTACAATTTTAACTTTTTAGCAATTATTCTCATACTTTTTACATTCATTGCTGTTAGTCTTTCTATTTCTTTAATGCATTTTTCTTTAAAGCTTCCAAGCTCTGACAAAATATTTATACCATATCTTACTTCTGCTTCTACATATATTGTAGGTCCTTCCTCTGAGTTATTAACTCTTACCTTTAATATTTCAGAAATTGCATTACTTTTTAAGCTTAGATATTCTATTATTTGTCTAAATACTGTATCTGATATTGTAAAATTGCCTATATAGTTAAACGTTGGTCTTATTATTGATTTTTCAGATATGTATGGTTTATTTCCTAATCCATTTGTTTTAAATATTTGAAGTGGATCTAATAAAAATCCTGAGAAATCTTTTTTTATTTCAAATGTTGGCACTGGTATTACATGTTTTCCTTCAGTTGTTCTCATTCTTTTTGCACTATCAATTTCTTCTTCTGTTGCAACATCTGTAATATAAATTGTCTTTTTTATTTCTGGTAATTTTAAATTCTGTGCAATTTCTTTTACCATATTATCTGATGTTCCTAATATCAAAATTGATTTTGGTCTATATTTTCTTATAGCTCTTAGCATTTCTTTTCTCTGTGCTTCGTTTATAAATAATGCTCTTTTTACAGTTTCTATTTTTGTTGGAGCCTTTTTGGCAGAATTTCCTGCGACAATTTCATTATCTTTTACTAATATTCCGTCATCAATTATAAATTTAATATCATATCTACTTGCTACCATTTGAGCTCTATAACTTTTCCCAGTTCCAGATGGTCCAACAAAAGCATAAACTTCTATACTATCATTCATCTTTTATTTTCCTTTCACAACCTTTTCTTTCTCTGATAAATTATCAATTTTTACATTTCTTACATGTTCTATCTTTTCCCATGTTGTATCTCTTTTAAATAAACATTTAAAGTTAATAACAAGCCATGAGCCTAAAAATACTGGATACATGATTAAGCCTTTCCACATTTTCTTTATAGGCTTTTTATCAATTATCATTATAATAATAGCTGTAAATATTGGTAATAAGAATGTTGGAATAACATATCTTAAAATATTCATTATAAATTCCATTGTTGTCATTTCTTTGAACAAATATATTACTGCATTTGATAGCAATAGTAAAATTGTTATTACAAACATTGGTGCAGTTCCTACTATATATAAAAGTCCATCAAAATTCATTAAAGTTTTATTTTTTATTGCAGCTTTTGCTAAATCACCTGTATATTCTTGTAAACATTGTAAATGTCCTATTGTCCATCTTGATCTTTGTGACCATGATGGTTTAAATTTTACGGGTTGCTCATCATATACAATAGCATCTGTTGCCCATCCAAGCTTTTGACCTTGTATAATCCTCTTTAATGAAAACTCGATATCTTCTGTTAGCGTATTAGTATTCCAGCCTGTAGCTCTTATAGTATCAAATTTTACCATAAATCCAGTTCCATTAATTAAAGGTGATAATCCCGCATTATATCTTGCTAAATGATAAAATCTATTCATCATCCAATAAAAAATTGCATATCCTGCTGATATCCAACTATCAGTTGGATTTTTGATATCTCTATATCCTTGAACTACATCTTCTCCTTGGCATAAATGGTTATTCATAGCTGATAAAAAATTTTCATCAACTATATTATCTGCATCAAAAACGCAGAAAGCATCATAGTCCATTTTTTTATCAGAAAGTAGTTCATTTAAGAATACTTGTAAAGCAAAACCTTTTGTCTGTTTAGTTTTATCTTTCTCATTTCTAACAAAAACTTTAGCTCCACATTCTTTTGATATTTTTTCTGTATCATCAGTACAATTATCTGCAATCACATATATATCATACAATTTTTTAGGATACTTTTGCTTTTTCAAACTTTCTATCAAACTACTAATTACACTTTCTTCATTATGTGCTGGTATTATTGCTAAAAATTTATGATTCTTATCTACTACTTTTGGCTTATCTTTTAATTTTATAAATGAGCATAAACTTATTACAAGCTGATATACCCAATATATTGATATTATCCATATTAATGCTTGTTGAACATAATATAAATATTGCATTTGTATTCTCCTTTTAATATAACATATGTAAACAATAATATTATACCTTATTTACTCATTTTTTGCAATGTTTAAATAAATAAAAAAATACTATTCACCGCTAATATTCATGCAAATGATATTTAGGCGTTGAATAGTAACAAAAATTTTAAACGTAAAATTTTTTATTTTTTTATATAAATATCTTTTTGTGTATATTCATCTGGATCAAGTCCGACTCTTCCGTTCATATACATCGATAGAAAGAATGTTATAATTATAACAAGAATTCCGGCAATCATTGTACCAAAATTAATATTTGCAACTGTTAATATGAATGAACCTATTCCTGTAATAATTACTTTGCATACATTATCAGTTATAGCTTTTGCAGAATATATACATGTTAATATTTTTGAATTTGTAAAGCTATTTAAATATTTTTTTGCTAATATCTGAGATGTTCCATTCATTATTCCCATAATTACAATAAATAATATTATTAAAAACAATTTAAATGCAAATGTTAGATTTAAAATTGCAACAGCACCACATAAAATTAAGCAAAATGCAAATCCAGCTAATATATTTGTAAGAGATCTATTTTTGAATCTTTCATTAAAGCCAGGTGCTCTTTGAGATGATACTGCCTTAGCAATTTCATAAAAAGCAAATACTAATCCAACCTGAATAGATGATGCTCCAATATCTTGTAATAAAGCTAATTGATATGTGTCAACTAAAGCTATTATACCCCATATCGAACCTACTGTAATCAAAAGTGCACGTAATCTTTTTGAATTAATAGTAAATTTATATCCTTGTTTTAATTCTTTAATATAGTCTTTTAATGTTACACCCTTTTTCTTTACATCTTCTAATTCTCCAAAATTAAAAGATAAAATAGTTGCAATAATTGCAAATATTAAACAACAAAGCATTGGTAGGTAACCATTAACATGAAATAAAATACCTGCTAAAACAGTTGTTGCTGCATTTAAAACACAATATCGAGAATATCCCTTTTTATCTATTGATGTAAATATTTCGTTTGATTTTTTTGATTCTGGTATAGATATAGTAAGTAAATTTGATTCTGAAATTGATTTAAAAGCAAATGCTATTGCAGAAAATAATTGAGCTAATACTAATCCAGCAAATGATTTTAGTGTTATAAATAGTATAATTCCAAAAATATTTATAATATTTCCTAAAATCATTGTATTCCTTCTTCCAATTTTGCTAACCAAAACGCTTGAAGGAAACTGCATAAATATTGTAAATATAGCATAAAACATTGATGAGAGCATTATTTGTGCATTAGCTATTTGCTTAATTTCACTTAAATAAAATACCTTTATTCCATAAAAGAATAATAAATCATATCCAAACATCATATAGATTGGATACAATTTCATGTTTGTTTTACATATATTCCTGTGTTTTTCTTCTGTTAATTTCATTTGTATATTCTCCTTGTATAAATATTATACAATAAAATTTTTTAAAAAACAACAAAAATCGTATGTCAAATTTCGACAAAATATGACGTACGATTTTAAAAGGAATAAACATTATCCTTCTTCTGGGTAAGGTGTATCAAAATATGTTTTTGAATAATTCGTATATGGTTTAAAAACTTCTGTATTTACTTCGTTATAGTTTGGAATAGGTGAAAATGTTGGTCTAAAATCTTGATATGGTCTTGGTCTTGGGCCTAGGTTTGGTCTTGTTGGTCTATTATTTCCATAAATCCTATTCAATATTAATATTCTAATTAAATCTCTTAAAATTGGATTTCTATAATTTCTATATCTTGAAACAACATCAACGACCTTAGGTTCTGTATTTGTCAACACTGTATCACTATTATTTACATTTCTTGAATCAGTTATATTATTTTTAACAATGTTCTTAGCACTAGTTGTTTCACTTTCGTATGTTCCACTTTGATTATTTAATGAATTACTATTTAAGTTTTGATTATTTCTTAAATTATTATTTAGACTATTATTTGTTCTTTGATTCAAATTTGTAGTTGTATTTTGGTTTGCATATGAATTTAATTTATTTGTAGTTACTGAATTTGGATTATTTGTATTTAGTACATTTCCATTATTATTTAACGTGCTTTTGCTAACAACTTCATCAGTTTCTAATGCATCATAGATTTCTACTGTCCAATTTACTAACATACTTTCACTGATATTATTTGTATCTTTTCCATCTAAAAGCTTATCTACCATTGGTGATACTACTCTATAGATATCAGGATATAATTCTAAAATTTTGTCATCTTCAAAATCATCATTAGTACTTGAATAACTATAACCAGGCAATGTATTAACTTGTCTTGGTTCATAGGTTTTATTTTCATATGTAGAAACATAATATTCTGGAGAATTAATATTTCCACCAATTATATTTTTAAAATAATCATCATAAATCATAAAATACCTCCTGTCATAATATTATGACAGGAGACATCTATTTGTTACCACCACATAATTTTTGATACACCTTTTAAGTGACATAAAATTCAATAATTTCTATAATGAATTTACTATTTCTTTGAATTTATTTCCTCTTTCTTCAAAATTTTTAAATAGATCAAAACTTGCACTGGCTGGAGAAAATAAAACTACTTCTCCTTTTACCGCTACTTCTTTTGCTTTGCTTATAACTTCCTTCAAGCTTTCACATTTGTAAATTGGCATACTCTTTTGTTCTAGCTTTAATTCATTTTCAACCGCTGTGCATATTTTATCTGCAGTAGCTCCCATAAGTATCAACTTAGAAACATTATCAACTATAGGTTTTCCTATTGGAGTATAATCTAAATGTTTATCATAGCCACCTGCAATTAAAACTATTTTTTCATTAAAAGAATTGAGTCCTGCTATTGTTCTTGTTGGACTTGTTCCAATAGAATCATTATACCATTTAACTCCATTTATCTCCCTTACAAACTCTAATCTATGTTCTACTCCAGAGAATTTTTTTATAGTTTCAACAATATCATCTACTCTTATAAGATCTAGTGTTGCTGATATAGCTGCACATACATTTTCGCAATTATGTTCTCCTTTAAGTAACATATCTTTTTGTTTTAATATATGTTTTCTAATTCCATCTTCACATACTTTTATAATTTTATCTTTTTCATCAAATATAACTCCATTATCAAGCATTTCTTTATGACTAAAATATCTAACTCTTCCTGGTGCGTCTTTATAAAAATCTTTT
Organism: uncultured Clostridia bacterium; assembly: GCA_947624715.1. The sequence continues at coordinate 29,194 of CANQLO010000005.1, read as the reverse complement.
GTTATATCATTGTCTTTATTTATAACTAATATTCCATTTTCATTTTGATGCAAATAAATATTTTTTTTGCTATCAATATATTCTTGATAATCTTTATGTACATTTAAATGATTAGGAGTTACATTAGTAACTACAGCAATTTCTGGACTTACTTTCATTCCAATTAACTGAAAACTACTTAATTCCAAAACAACATAGTCATCTGGTCTCATATCTTTAATTTGTGTAAAAAGTGGCGTTCCAATATTTCCTCCTAGAAAACATCTATATCCTGCTGATTGTAGCAACTTGTATATTAATGTTGTTGTGGTTGTTTTACCATCACTTCCAGTTATTCCAACAATGTGGCTTGGACTTAAATTTAGAACTTGTTCAATTTCAGATGTAAGTATAGCTCCTCTTTTTACTTCTCTTTGTAATTCTTCTGTCCAAGGCATACAACTTGGTGAGCGAAATATATAGTCAAATCCAATTAGATTTTTTAAACTATTTTCACCAAAATAGCATTTAACATTTTTATTTTTTATCTTTTTTAGAATATCATTGTCTATTTTTTCTTCTTCTCTTGTATCAAATGCTGAAATACTACAACCCAAATCATAAAAATAGTCGATAAGTGGAATATTACTAGTTCCAAGTCCTATTATTGCTACTTTTTTATTAGAAATTGTTTTATTAAAATTTTCTAATTTTTCATTTTTATAATTGTCCATTTTATATGCTTATATTAGTCTTATAGACTAAGTCTCCTTTCTAAAATCTATTTAAGTATTTGTTTTTCTTTTAAAATACTAAGAACTTTTTCTGCTGATTCTTTTGCTGAATTACATTCTGTTAAATCTACTTTAACTGTATAATTACAAAATTTGTTAAATCCTGTTTTTTCATGTAAAGCATCTCTTTCTTCAATACATTTTCGTATTTCTTCTTCTGTGTATTTTCCATTATATTGGTTAAATCTTCTTTTTACTCTTGCCTCAAGTGAAGCAGTAATAAATAAATGACAGTTCATTTTTGGATAAATATCAACCATATCCCTTCCTGAACAAATAACATTAAAGTTCTGTTTATAATTATCTATAATACTTCTAGCAAATGCAAATAATGGTTCATTATCAGACATACTAGCCATTTTTGAGACTCCCATAGAATTCTGCATACTTTCTACTTCTTCTTCCTTTATCTTTTCACCTTCAATATAAATTTGTGTAATTCCATCTTCTACGTTAAATTCTACATCTAATTGTTTCATTAAACTTAGTATATTTCCTTTTGCAGAATCCATATCTATTTTATTTTTTATTATTGCTAGAATTATTCCTCTATAAATATATCCTGCATCAATATAAATTGAGTTTGGAATTAATTTAATCAATTCTTTACACATTGAACTTTTTCCCGAAGATACCATTCCTTCTACACCTATTACTATATTTTCATTGTTTTTTTCATTTATATTCTCCATATTGTTGTTTTATTCCTTTCCAGATTTTCTTCATGATGCAATAATTTTTAAATTTTTTTAATTATATACTAAAATATTTTTATTTACAAGTTTTAATGATATTTTATTTAATGTATAATTTCTTCATATTTAGGGAACAATTACATTATAAAACGATTGGAGGTGCTTTATATGTCAAAGGATTCAAAAAAGTCAAATAATAATCAAAACAACAACAATAGCAATAATAACAACAATTCTAAGAATAATCAAAATCAAAATAATTCAAACAAATAGTTCTACTTTTAAAAAAAATAAACTTAATCAGAATTGAACTATAAAATTAAAAAAAAATCATAAATATAGTTATTTTCGAAAATGCCGCGTAGCTGAAGCAACAACCGTTAGGTCTCTCAGCGACAACAAGGCTTGAGAAAATAACTATATTTATGTAATTATTAATAGTAACTATTTTTTCAGTTTATTAGTTTTTCTTTTCCAAATATGGCTTTAAAAATTGTCCTGTATAGCTTTTTTCATTTTTGCATACTTTTTCTGGTGTACCAACAGCTATAATTTCTCCACCTTTATCTCCACCTTCTGGTCCTAAGTCAATAATGTAATCACAAGTTTTAATTAAATCTAAGTTGTGTTCTATTACCAATATAGTATTACCACTATCAGCCAGTCTTTGAAGTATATCAATTAATCTATGAACATCATCAATATGTAGTCCTGTAGTTGGTTCGTCTAAAATATATAATGTCTTTCCTGTTGGTCTTTTTGAAAGCTCAGTTGCAAGCTTAATTCTTTGTGCTTCTCCTCCTGATAAAGTTGTAGATGGTTGTCCTAACTTAATATATCCAAGTCCTACATCATATAATGTTTGTATTTTTTGTTTTATCCTTGGAATGTTTTCAAAAAATGTTAAAGCTTCTTCTACTGTCATATCTAAAACATCTGCAATAGATTTTCCCTTATATTTAACTTCCAATGTTTCTCTATTATATCTTTTTCCTTTACATACTTCACATGGTACATAAACATCTGATAAAAAGTTCATTTCAATTTTAATTATTCCATCTCCATGACAAGCTTCACATCTACCACCTTCAACATTAAAGCTAAATCTACCCTTCTCATATCCTCTCATTTTAGCTTCATTGGTTGTTGCAAAAATATCTCTAATAAAATCAAATACTCCTGTATAAGTTGCTGGGTTTGACCTTGGTGTTCTTCCTATTGGTGATTGATCTATATTTATTACTTTATCAATGTTTTCTATTCCTTTAATTCCTTTGCACTTTCCTACCTTTTCATTAGATTTATTCAAAACTTTATTAATATTTTTATATAGAACTTCATTTACTAATGTGCTTTTTCCAGAGCCTGATACACCTGTAACACATACAAACTGTCCAAGAGGAATCTTTAATGATATATTTTTTAAGTTATTTTCCTGTGCATTTTGTATTTCTAAATATTTTCCTGTTAATTTTCTTCTATGTTTTGGTACTGTAATTTGTTTTCTACCACTTAAATATTGTGCAGTAATTGAATCTTTTACATCTTTTATTTCTTCTGCAGTTCCTTGAGCCATAACTTCTCCACCATGTACACCTGGACCTGGTCCGATATCTATAACTTGGTCTGCTGCATACATTGTGTCTGTGTCATGTTCTACAACTATAACTGAGTTTCCCAAATCTCTTAATTTCTTTAAGGTTGCAATTAGCTTGTCATTATCCCTTTGATGAAGTCCAATACTTGGTTCATCTAATATATACATTACACCTGTTAACCCAGAGCCAATTTGTGTTGCTAGTCTAATTCTTTGAGACTCTCCACCTGATAAAGTAGCTGCACTTCTTGATAGAGTTAAGTAATCAAGTCCAACATCAACAAGAAATTGTAATCTTTTATTTAATTCTTTTATAATCTGGTCAGCAATCATTGCATCTTTTTCACTTAAAACTAGGGAATTAATATATTCTTTAATATGAACAATTGGCATATCTGTAAGTTCTTTTATATTTTTACTACCTACTCTTACTGCCAAAACTTCTGGTTTTAATCTTGCTCCATGACACTCTGGACACTCTGCTTCACTCATATAAAATTCATAAAATTGCATCATTCCTTGTGATTTAGTTTCTCTATGTCTTCTCTCTAAAGTTGGAAGAACTCCCTCAAAAGCTGATTTCATTTTTCTTGTTCCAAATGGAGATGTATATTCAAAATCAATAAGCTCATCACCTGTTCCATAAAGAATCTTTTCTAAGAACCATCTTGGTAATTTTTTTATTGGTACCTTAATATCTACTCCATAATGTTTACCAATAGCCTCAAAATACATCTTAGCCATTGTTTCACCTTTTTTCATAGTGCTTGCACCAAAAGCTTTTACACCATTATATAAAGTTAAGTTCTTGTCAGGTATAATTAAGTCTTCATCCATTTTCATTAAATAACCAATCCCTGTACAAGTTGGACAAGCTCCTAATGGATTATTAAATGAAAACATTCTTGGAGATAACTCCTCAAAACTTATTCCGCAATCAGGACATGCATAGTTTCCACTATACATTTTTTCATTTCCACCCGAAACATCTACTCTAACTAAATTATCAGCATATTTCATTGCTATTTCAATAGATTCTGTAAGTCTAGGTCTTATATCTTCCTTTATTACTAATCTATCTATTACTATGTCTATAACATGCTTTTTCTTTCTATCTATGTCAATATCATCAGAAAGTTCTACTATTTGTCCATCAATTCTAGCACGTACAAAGCCATCTTTTTGAAAATCTTCTAATAGCTTCTTGTACTCACCTTTTTTTCCACGGATTATTGGAGCTAAAATTTGTATTCTAGTTCCTTCTTCTAATTTTAATACATCATCTACTATTTGATCTACTGATTGTCTTTCAATTTTTTTGCCACATTTAGGACAATATGGTACACCTATTCTGGCATATAACAAACGTAAATAATCATATATTTCAGTAACTGTTCCTACTGTTGAACGTGGGTTTTTGGATGTTGTTTTTTGATCTATTGAAATCGCTGGAGATAACCCATCTATCTGTTCTACATTTGGTTTATCCATTATTCCCAAAAATTGTCTTGCATATGAAGAAAGACTTTCAACATATCTTCTTTGTCCTTCTGCATATAATGTATCAAAAGCTAAAGATGATTTTCCAGAACCAGAAAGTCCTGTAATTACAACTAATTTATCTTTAGGAATTGTTATATCTATATTTTTTAGATTATGTTCTTTTGCTCCGTTTTATTACTATATTTTCCATGTTTAATCCCCCAAATATTATAATTCACAGCAATAATTTGATTACATAAATATAGTTATTTTTGAAAATGCCACGTAGCTGAAGCGACAACCGTTAGGTTGCTCGTGACAACAAGGCTTAAAAAAATAACTATTCATATTATAAAACATTTGTTTTGTGATGTCAATATTTTTTTGTTATTTCTTTAATTTAAAACAAGTAAATTTTATACTATTTACTATTTTTTCTAAATATGTTATAATTTAATTAGTTTTATAAAAAAATATTTAAAGTTGTTAACTCTTTTTTAGAAAGGAAAAAAATATGGAAGAAAATAATATGTGGAAAGAAAATTTTAAGGGATTAAATTCTAGTACGCAAATAGACATTTTACAAGGTACAAAAGATATGATATCACAAAGAGTACAAAATGAACTATCTGCTGGAATTAGACAAGGTAATTTAGATGTAATAGATATATCATACAATAAGTTAGATGGTGATAAAGTTGTTTTTGATGTAACAATTTTTGATAGAGTAACTGGAAAAGAATCTCATGAATTTTATGATGACGAATTAGATAAAATAGATGTAGATAGAGATAAGATTGAATCTTTGCAAGCTATTGGAATGGATACATCAGAATTAGAAGATAATTTATCTCAGTTAGAAGGTTTAAGAAATAATAAAGAAAAAGTTTCTCTTTCTGAATTAAAAGAACTAGATAGACAAGTTGATGAAGCTTCTTTGTCTCTTGGTTTATCAAGAGATTCAATATTATATTCTGCGACTATTGATAGTAATTTAGAATTAAAAATGAAAGCTGATAGCTTAGGTGGTTCTCAATATGATAGAATTGACGCCAACACTAAAGTAAGTACTTATTATAATATGGGACAAGTTATTGGTGAAAATTATGTTTCTTATCAAATTATAAAAACTTCTGGAAATCAATATAGATTAATGGGAATAGATGATAAAGGCTATGCAGAAGAAATTAGTCAAGATAGAATTGAATATCTAAAAGATGTTCCAGCAGTTAGCTTAATGCAAGAAAATGGTGAAATAAAAGAAGCTCGTGTACTTTGTGCTTTTAGATTAAAAGATACACAAAGTGATGTAAATAGAGATCAAGTTATTGGTTTATGTGATAGCGGTTCTACTGATAAAACAACCTTCTATGCAAGAGGAGCTATTACCACTGAACAAATGCCTGCAATATCAATTCCTAACAGAACTTATTCTGAAGAAAGAGTTAAACAAGAACAAATTATGGATACTCACTATAACCCATCTATTGAAAATACAGATTTAATTGCTGAAGTTGCAGAGAGATATGATATGGATAAAAATGATTTATTAGATGCAGTAACTGAAGAATATAATGGAAAAGATTTTAATGAGTTAACTGAAGACGACATAGTAAATGTTGCAGAATATGAATCAAGAATTCCTGATAGAAGCGATAGACCTTTACCAGGAGAATCTCCAAGACATTAAAATTGGCATCTTAAAAACTAGCTAAAAAAATACAATATCCTCATACTTTGCTAAGTATAGAGGATATTTATTTTACTAATTTTCAGTTTCTAATATATGGCATAATTTTTGAAGTTTATCTATATCTACTACTTCTTTACATAAATATCTATATCTACATCTCCATTTATGCCATCAATTCTGCCTGTATTGCAAAATTGCCACATATAATATTTTTTATCATAATCAGTTTCTTTTGTATAATGTGCAAGCCAAATATTTTCAAATCTATCAGTATACCAAACTCTTTGTAAATAATTTCTACTTCCATATAAAGAACCAGTAAATCCTCTATTTTCTAATGTCTTTACAAATGTTTCAGCAACTTTATTTATATCATAGAAACTCATATTACATTTTACAAAGGAATTCCAGCTTTCCCAGTCAAATGCAACTGGTAAATTTATATTGTATCCTTTTAAATTATCTGCAACCCAGTTTGCTTGTTTTTCTGCCTCTTTCCTTTTCTTAGCATATGAATAAAAATATATTCCAATATCTAGTCCCTGCTCTTGGGCTCCTTTAATATTTTCTAAAAAATATGGATCTAAAACATGATCTGCATCATAATCTTTTTGGTATCCTATTCTTATAATAGCAAACTCTGCTCCTGCTTCTTTTACCTTTTTCCAATCTATATTACCTTGCCATTGTGATACATCTATTCCTATTTTTGTATTATCATTTTTATATCTATTTATTGCATCTGAAAAAGATATTTTACTTGCTGTTTGTGTACTTCCTGTTCCAGATGTAGGTTTTACTACTTTTAGAGTAAAATCTTGAGATGCTTCATTTCCACTTTTATCTTTTATGCTAAAATTAAGTTTATAATCTCCTACTGTATTCACATCATATTCTCCTGTTATTTTTCTTTCTGGAGTAGAGTCGCTATTGTCTCCACTAAATATTAAATCTGTTATGTTTCCAGTATATCCTTGTTTTACAGTTACAGTATTATTCATATATATCATAGGTTTTGTGGTATCTACAATATTTATTTCAAATGATTTTGTTTTCTTTTTATTTCTAATGCTTTTATAGTCAAAACTTACTGTTTGAGTTCCTACTTTTCCTGTATCTACTTCAAAATCATCTATTAGCTCTCCTTGCAAATCTTCTATAAAATCTGATACTTTAACTTTTGAGTCAAATTCAACTGTTAAATCATCCTTTAAAGTCAATGCTACTGCATCTTCCTGTTTTTCTTTTTGTTTATCTACAAATATAAAAATTCCACATCCTAATATAATGATTAGAATTACTACTATTAAGATAATATATATTTTTTTCATCCTCTCACCTTCTCTAGCTACTTTACGTATTATAACATTGTTTTGTACTTTTTCACTTAACTAACTTTATAACTATTTGCCTTCATAGTGACCTTTACAAGATAGTATAACAAGATTCTTATTTTCATCAAGATTATATACAAGTCTATGCTCTTGTGTTATTCGCCTACTCCATGCCTTTCTATGTTTCAAAGGCTCCGGCTTTCCTATTCCTTGACTTAAACCATTTCTATTGATGTCTTTTATTAGTTCATTTATTTTAATTGCTATTTTTTTGTCCATTATTTGCCAGTCTGTATAATCTTCCCAAGCCTCATCTGCAAAAATATTACTCATTTGTCATTGCCTCCAATTCCTCAATTGTTTTGACAACAACTTTGCCCTCTTCAACTTGTTTTAATGCTCTATCTATTTTATTCAAATATTCGGTATTTTTCATATTTCTTACAAGTTCATTATATTGTTCAAGACTAATTAAAACAACATTTTTTTCGTCTTTTCTAGTTACTATTACTGTTTCGTTTTCATCAGTTGCCTTGTCGCAATAATCTTTTAAATTACTTCTAATCGTTGAATAATTGACTGCTAACATATAAATCACCTCTTTACTATAAAAATCAAGTACATTTTTTTGTACTTCTTATTGTACTTTATATTGTACTATACTATTATATGTAAGTCAATATTTTTTATACACTTTTATAAAATTTTCATTTTTGTCAAATTGAAGATTGAGGGCGACTTTTTTTGCAAAATACTGGATTTTTGCTGTAATTTATGGTATAATATAAGTGTAGTGGTTATTTTGATTAGAGATAATCAATGCTTAAGTGAAATTATTTTTTTACTTCTATGTGTACCTTATAAACGATAATAGAAAGGAATGAATTTTATTATGAAAACTATAGAAAATAGAAATGAAATTATAATTAATAATATAAAAACATCTATGGAAATGGAAAACCAAATTTTAAATGAAAGAGATGTTAGTGTTTTAAATGATTTTGCTAACAACAAAATTACTTTAGAATCTGCTTTATCAAATTTTAAAAATGATGCTATCTCTTCTTTTAAGAAAGTGATTTTCTAATTTTAGTAATGCCATAATTATCTTTTTATTAGAGTTTACCATTTTATTTATTTTTATAATAGTTCGAAAATTATTTTTCTAGGAAGGAAATAGATTTAGTATGTACGAAGCAAGAAATTCAATATATTGCTATGAAAATTCAAATATACTTATAAATAAATTAGATATAAAAGATCCAGTAATACTTTCTAACTACGAAAAGCAAGTTGTTGCAATTAAACTTTTGGCTCTTCACAAGAAAGGTATTACTGGAATTTTTGATGTTAATCATTTTGTTAGCATACATAAATTTTTATTTGAAGACATCTACCCTTTTGCTGGTAAGTTTAGATTAGAAAACATTGCTAAAGATAATTTTAGCTTTGCTGATTATCAATACATAGATACCGAAATTGTTAAATTATTTGATAAATTAAAAGATGAAAATTATTTAGAAGGATTAGATAAAGAAAGTCTTTCCAAAAGATTAGCTTATTACTGGGCTGAACTCAATGTTCTTCATCCTTTTAGAGAAGGAAATGGTAGAACAACTAGAGAATTTTTAAGACAACTTGCTCTTAAAAATGGATATAGTCTAGACCTTCAAAATGTTAATACTAATGAGCTTCTAGATGCAAGTATAAAATCTGTTTTTAATGAAGATGAACTTGCTGATTTATTATTTAAGATTTTGGATAATTAAGAAGCATAGGATTAGTATTCACGTCAATTACATAAATATAGTTATTTTCTCAAGCGATGCCCGCGCGAGCAACCTAACGGTTGTCGCTTCAGCTACGCGGCATTTTCGAAAATAACTATATTTATGTTCTGTGAATACTAATTTATTCTTCAAATTGAGAATTATAAAGTTTAGCATATTCACCATTTCGTGCTAATAATTCTTCGTGATTTCCTTGTTCTACAATATCTCCATGTTGCATTACTAATATTAAATCAGCATTTTTTATTGTTGATAATCTATGTGCAATTATAAAACTTGTTCTTCCCTTCATTAAATTATCCATAGCTTCTTGTATTTTTATTTCTGTTCTTGTATCTATACTTGAAGTTGCTTCATCTAAAATTAATATCTTTGGATTTGCTAAAATTACTCTCGCTATTGTAAGCAACTGTTTTTGTCCTGCTGATATATTTGATGTTTCTTCATTAAGTACCATGTTATACCCATTTGGAAGTGTTTTTATGAAATGATGTACATTTGCTGCTTTCGCTGCCTCTATAACTTCACTATCTGTTGCATCTGGTCTACCATACTTAATGTTTTCTTTAACAGTTCCATTAAATAGCCAAGTATCTTGAAGTACCATTCCAAATAATTCTCTTATATCTCCTCTATTGTAATCTGCAATATTATTTCCGTCTATGTAGATTGCTCCATCATTTAAGTCATAGAACCTCATTAATAGTTTTACCATAGTTGTTTTTCCTGCTCCTGTCGGTCCGACTATTGCAACTTTTTGTCCTTCTTTTACATCAGCATTGAAGTTGTTGATTATTATCTTATCATCATCATATCCAAACTTAACATTTTCAAATTTAATGTTTCCTTTTAAATCTCCAACTTTCTTAGCATTTCTAATATGTTGCACTTCTTCTTTTTCTTCTAAGAAATTAAATATTCTTTCAGAAGCTGCTGCCATTTCCTGCAATATAGCTGATATTTCTGCAACTTGTGCTATTGGTTGATTAAACTGTCTGCTATATTGTATAAACGATTGTATGTCTCCAACTGTGATTCTACCTCTTATAGCAAAATATCCTCCCAATATTGAAACTGCAACATATGATAAATTACCTAAAAAATTCATAATTGGTCTCATAAGTCCTGACAAAAATTGTGCTCTCCATCCTGCATTATATAATTCTTCATTTTCTTTTTCAAAAGCTTCTATAGTCTTTTCTTCACCATTAAATGCCTTAATTACATTAAATCCACCATAAGCTTCTTCAACTCTACCATTTACATGTCCTAGATAGTCTTGTTGGTCTTTGAAATATTTTTGTGATTTTTTTACTATAATTCCAACCATTCCAGCCGTAATTGGTAAAATTATCAAAGATATAAATGTCATTGGAACACTTATTGAAAGCATCATAACTAATATACCAATAACTGTGCATACTGATGTTATGATTTGTGTAATGCTTTGATTTAAGCTCATAGAAAGAGTGTCTATATCATTAGTAATAATAGATAAAATTTCTCCATCTGTTTTTGTATCAAAAAATTTCATCGGCAATTTATTTATTTTTTGTGCTAAATCATTACGTATACTATATGTCATTTTCTGTGATACATTTGTCATAACGAACCCCTGAATAGCAGAAAATGTTGAACTTATGACATATATAGTGATAAGTGTTAATAAAATATGTGCAATATTTTCAAAGTTTATTCCTGAGCCACCTGATAGTTTATTCATCAAGCCTGTATATATTTCTGTAGTTGCATTACCTAATATCTTAGGACCCACAATTGTAAATATAGTACTTCCTATTGCAAATATTATTACAATAAGTAATTGCCATTTATAATCTATTAAATAATTTTTTAAAAGCTTTCCCATTGCACCTTTAAAATCTTTTGCTTTTTCTAATCCATGATTTTTAGATCTTGGTCTCATTGGTCCCGGCATAAACTTTACACCCCTTTCTTTTTAAGTTCTTCTTCTGATAGTTGAGAAGTTGCTATTTGTCTATACGTTTCACAATTTTCTAGTAGTTCTTCATGGGTTCCTTTTCCCACAATTTTACCATCTTCTAAAACTATAATTTGTTCAGCATTTAAAATTGTACTTACTCTTTGTGCTACTATTATTACTGTTTTTCCTACTGTTTTTTCTTTTAAAGCTTCTCTTAAATTTCTATCTGTTTTCAAATCTAAAGCTGAAAAACTATCATCAAAAACAAATATTTCTGGGTCTATTGCTAAAGCTCTTGCTATTGATAGTCTTTGTTTTTGTCCTCCTGAAACATTATCTCCACCTTGTGCAATTTCGGATTTATATTTATTTTCTTTAGTATCTATAAATTCAACAGCTTGAGCAATTTCTGCAGCTTTTTGCATTTCTTCATTAGATATATTCTTTCCATATTTAATATTTGACTCTATTGTTCCAGAGAAAAGCATTCCTTTTTGTGGCACAAATCCAATTCTTTTGCGTAGTTCTTTTTGTGGTACATCTTTAACATTAGCACCATCAACAAGAATTTCTCCTGATGTTACATCATAAAATCTTGGAATTAAATTTATAAGTGTTGATTTTCCGCTTCCTGTACTTCCAATTATAGCGGTTGTTTCTCCCGGTTTTGCAGTGAAAGTTATATCTGTTAATAATTCTGTTTCTGCATCTGGATATTTAAAAGATACATTTTTAAATTCTACTAGTCCTTTTTTGTCTGTGTCAAATTTAGCTTGTTTGCTTTTTGGCTTATCAATTATAGATGTTTCTGTTTCTAGTACCTCATTTATACGATTTGCTGATACAGAAGCTCTTGGAAGCATTATTGAAATCATTGATATAAATAAGAAACTCATTACAATATGCATTGTATACTGTAAAAATGCCATCATATTTCCAACTTGCATTACACCATCATTAATATTGTGTCCTCCAACCCAGATTATTAAAATCATAATACCTTGCATGATGAATGTCATTAATGGCATCATCAAACTCATTACTTTATTTACAAATATACTATTTTTCATTAAATCTTGATTAGCTAAATCAAATCTTTTTTCTTCTCGTTTTTGAGTATTAAATGCTCTTATTACTGGGATACCTTTTAATATTTCACGAGATACCTGATTTAATTTATCTATTAAAGTTTGCATAAGTTTAAACTTTGGCATTGTTGTTGTAAATAATGTTCCTACAACAATAAGAATTAGAAGTATTGCTAAACCTATAGTCCAAGCCATAGAGAAATTGCTTGATGTAATTACCGCAATCAAGCCTCCTATTGCCATAATTGGTGCATATACTACAACTCTAAAGAGCATTGCTAAAAGATCTTGTATTCTTTGTATATCATTCGTGTTTCTAGTGATAAGTGATGCTGCACTAAATTTCTTGAATTCTGTATCCGAAAAACTTAATGATTTTTTAAAAACTTTCTCCCTAAGTGTTTTTCCTAATTTAGTAGCTACTTTAGATGAAAATAGCATTATTAAAATTGCAGATGCCATGCTTACTAATGCAACTCCAAGCATTTTTAATCCTGTTTTGATCATATATCTATTAGAAATTTTAGTTGTATCTACTCCAATTGCATCATATTCGTTTTTAACAAATTCCTTAGCGCTTTGTTCTGCTATTGTATCAGCCATTGCTGAAGTTTTACTATCTATTTGTTGAATTATTTGATTTGTAGCTTCACTAGGTAGCATTTTAATTATATCAATTAAATTACCTGTCTCAAGAAAATACGCCATTCTATCTGAATTTTGAACTTTTAGCGTTTGCTTCATTGATTCTTTTATCTGATTTTGTATATCTTCATTTTGTAGCAAGTTAAGTATCATTAAAGGTTTTTCTAAATTTTTATTAAGTTCATTTAATTCATCACTTGATATATTTTTTAAAACATATATATCTTCACTTTCAAGTAAAGGATATTGTTTTATGTTATCTTCATTTTTTTCTAAAAGTTCATATTTGTCAATAATTTTCTCATCTGCTTCTGTAAAATACATTATATTATCAAGTGTGGATTTTCTGATAACTTCTGGTGCTGTATTTTCTATTCCACTTTGTTGTATTCCAACATTTACAATTTCTGATGTAAAGTTTGGAAGATTTAAATCAGCCGCTGCTTGAATACATAATAGTATAATTATTGAAAATACTAATATCCATGATTCTTTAAGATTTTTCAATACTTTTAACATATTAAACTAAAAACTCCTTTTAATTATATTACAACATTATTATTATAGTTAATACTAAAATTTTTGTCAATGCAATTTTTACTTTAAATATGTAAATTTTTAGTGAATTACATTTAGCTTTTATTTAATTATATATTTTTAGCGAAATACATATTTTTTAGTGAATTTAAAAGATTGCTTATAATTTATTGTATCATAAGCAATCTTATATCTTATCTTTTATTTTAAATTTTAAAATTTTTTCTTTAATTATTTTCTTTTGTTTCTTTTTTATAATATATAATATAGTCCGAATTGTCACAGTTCATAACTATTTCATATTCTTCTTTAATGTTTTTTCTTTCATTTTCGGTTAAAGAATTTTCTAAATCTATATCATTAAAATTTTCATTTGAATCTAAACTATGTATTATTTCGTCAATAATACTATTTTCTTCATCTCCTTGATTTTGAATGTCTTTAATCAATTTGTATCCATCAATCTCCTTAACTTTATATTTAATATTGCCTTCGTTGCTTCCAACTAATTGTTCCTCTAGAATCACCTCATTAGTATCAAAATCAACACATCTTACGTTAATTATAAATCTTGGTTTATAATAATAGTAAATATATTTTGTATCTTCATCAATGACTCCATTAACATTTTCTGATGATTTTGTAAATTCATAATTTTCAAATTCCTTTGGTATAGTATTATATTCTTCTCCATATAAATAAGTTTTTATTTCATCTTGTGAAAGTTTTTGATTTGTAAGTTCATTTACATATGATACAATTATTTTGCCAGTTTTATTGTAAACAAGCTTTACTTCATGTATTTCCTCATTCATTTTTATGTTATTTACTACATTTTCGCAAACATAACCACTTATTTCTTTTGGCACAATTTTAATACTCTTTCCTTCATAGCCTTGTATTTCACTGCTAGGAGCAATTTCTTTTCCTGTTAATTTATCAATATATTTTATATTTAGAGACTCTACTTTTGCATATTTATATTTAATAGTTAGTGCTTCTTTTTGTAATAACCCTTCTAGATTTCCTGTAGTTTCCACAAGTGTATAATTATCAATATTCTTACTTAAATTACTTGCACTATAATTATCATTTATCATTCCTGATATTTTTTCTGGGATTGCTAGTGTTTTATTAGAATTAAAATCAACATATTCTATATTAACACCATTTGAAGGTAAATCAATTTTGAATGTCTTATTTTCTGAAAAATTATTGTTATTATCTACTGTCTTAATATGTAAATAATAATTTTTGTTCCAATCTAAATTTTGAATAATTATTGGAGAATCATCAATTTTATTAACTTTGTTTTCTGCTTGTTCATCTTTATTGTTACTTACCTTATAACTGTAACCTAAGAATCCTGATTCTGCGTGAAAATCTAAGTTCTCTTTTTGACTGTTATTCTCAACTATATACTTGTAACTATCTCCATTATCTTTTGGTTTGTTAAAACTGATTATTACATTATCTTCTAGTATCTTAGTTTCTATATTACTTATATTATCTGGTGCCTTGGTATCTTCTGTAATAATTTCAACATCTTTTTTCTTTTTACTATTACCTATTTCAGACAGTATATTATTTTTTTGAGATGTATCATTTACTTCATACACTTTACTACCAGCCTGTACCTCTATTATAGAAGATTTAGTTGTTGTTTCTTTTACTTTTGCAATATTCATTTTTGAGTTTAAATTTATCTTTAGCATTATCAAAATTGTAACTATGAGAATAATTGCTAATATAATTTTCATCTTTTGTTTAAAGTTAATCTCCATACGCATTCTCCTTTCATTTTATTTCATATTTTGGCCAGATATGATTTTTTATTTGGTAATACCAAATTATGGTTATATTATAAATAGTATTTTTTTCTTTGTCAATACTTTTTTGCTACTTTTTACAATTATTGTCAAATTTTCAAAAAAGAGACAAAAATATAGCATATAATATTCGCAATATTGCTTAATTATATGCTACACAATCATTTATTTTTATAAATTTTCTAGTATAGGAGGAACTACTTGTTTCTTTCTTGAAACAACCCCTTCTAAGAACATAGAATCATTCTCATCTAATTTCTTATTAAATGCTTTTTCTACAACATCTTTTGCATTTCCTAAAACTATTGCTTTTGAATTCGTATTTATTATATCTGTTACTAGAAACATGTATATATCTAGTTTTCTATCAGATATTTGTTTTTCCATAGCAAAAGCTATCTCATCTTTTCTTGCATATACATCATTTATATCTGCAGTATTTACTTGTGATATTACTGCTTTTTTTCCATTTTGTGAAAATTCCTTTGCATCAAGATTGATAATTTCCTCTGCAGAATACATACTTAAATCTGTTCCTGCTTTTAACATTTCTAATCCATATTCAGCTGCATTTATTCCTGCTATTTTTTCTAGATTGCTATATGCTTCTCTATCTTTTTCAGTACAAGTTGGTGATTTTAACAATAATGTGTCTGATATTATTGCACTTAGCATAAGTATTGCTGTCTGTTTATCAATTTCTATGTCTTCTCTTTTAAATATTTCATAAAGTACTGTTGATGTACAACCATATGGCTTTGCCATATAGTATAAAGGTGTTACTGTTTCAAAAGCAGCTATTCTATGATGATCTATAACTCCTAATACTTCTGCTTTTTCTCTTCCATCTACACTTTGTTCTTTTTCATTATGGTCTACCAATACAACTTTTTGACCTTCTTCTACTTCAAGAATTTTTCTAGGAGCTTCTACTCCCAAATAATTTAAAATATATTCAGTTTCCTTATTTAAATCTCCTAATCTTACTGCTTCTGCATCTAAGCCATAATGTCTTGCTAGTTTTTCTGTAACTAAACTTGAACAGATTGAATCTGTGTCAGGACTTTTATGTCCAAATACTAATACTTTTTCCATATATAATTTTTGTCCTTTCTTTTTATATTCTTACACATTATACATTTAAAAGCTTATATTGTCAAATAAAAAAATCAAAGAAGCATTGTTAATTTATAGACAATACTTCTTTTTTGATTACCTAATTATTATCTTTGTCATCTTTATTTTCAGAATTGCATGGAGTTACAAGTTTAGCGTTAGTAGTTCCATCATTCATCATAAAACATCTTTTTTGTAATAATAAATCTTGAACATTTCTTAAAGCTTCACCAAATCTTTGGAAGTGAACAACTTCTCTTTGTCTTAGATATCTAAGAACATCAACAACATCTGGATTGTCTCTAGATAAGTCAATCAATTTTTCATAAGTAGCTCTAGCTTTTTGTTCAGCAGCTAAATCTTCTTGTAAGTTTGCAATAGGATCACCTTTAGCAGCTATATATGCAGCAGTAAAAGGTACACCTGCAGCAGAACTTGGATATACATCTACACCATGTGGGGTGGGTTTGGATTATTTCTTAAAAGAATTTAACTAAATAATTGATTTAAAAAATTAAATATTTCTTTTTTATGAACTTCAAAAAATAAATTAGAATTTTGTTTTACACTAATTATGTATCTAATAAAAATAGTATTATGTTTTTCTGAAACTAAATAAATTATTCTATAATTTTCACAAATTCGTTCTCGATAACGCTTGTTCGAAAGTTCTGAAACATATCTACCAATATACGGAGAATCTTGTAAATCATAAATTGCTTCATATATTTTATTTACTATTCTACTTGCATAATTAGCAGAAATATTATATGAATAGTTGAATATGTCTATAATCACAGACTTTACATCATCCGATATTATTATTTGCATATTTCGCCTCCAATTCATCAATGTGTTTTCTTAAATCTTCTAATGTGCAAAATTTACCATTTTTTATATTATCTTCACTTTCTTGAAGTTTAGCAAATAAAAACAAATCGTAAATTATATCATATAGAGTGTTTTCTTGTGTATCAACTTGACTTAAAGTTTTTTTCATAAAATCCATTTTATATAACCTCCTCTCAATTTGGACTTTTGTTTTCAAGCATTTCTTTTAAAGTTTCATAATTAAAATGCTTATCAGTACCTGGAATAATAGTTGTTTCATCTTCACCATATCTTTTTATATATTCCATCATAAGTTTAAATACCATTTCTGTTGGTTTTAAACCATCAAAATAATTATCAGGTACAGAATTAACAATATCTATCATTCGTTGTTTTACATCTGCCATATTTTTAGTCTCCTTTCTCTCAAACTTAAAAATAGTATATCATATATTTTTATGAATTGCTATACTTTTTCCATATTTTACATAATATTTTTGAATTTTGTTTATTTTTTAAAAATTCCAATGAATTATAACATCCTGTTTTTCTTTTCTTTCACTTGAATCTGTTTTTATTTTTTCTTTTTCTCCAATTTCTATAAAATCTATAAACTCATTTACTACTTCAAAATTAAGTATGTTAAATTCTTTATATTTACTAATTATTCTTTCCTTATTTTCTTTTATAAATTTACTGTTTGTTTCTTTTTCTTTTAGTTTTAATAAATCATTTTCAATCCTTCTTATTTCTTTTTGTTTATTATCTTTATCTGATAAAAAAGATTTATTTAAGTCTTCAAAAGTATTTTCTGTAATTTTTCCATTTACTTTGTCAATATAAAGTTCTTTTATTGCTTTATTTATATCATTCATTTCTTTTAATAGCATAGCTTTTTCTTTTTGTAGATTATCACATTTTAATTTATTATCATTTATAATAAATAAGTCATCTGGTATATTATTAAAATCATAATACTTAATTATTTTTTCTCTTATTTTGTTTTCTATTATTTCCTTTAACTTATCATATCCAATAGAGTGTCTTGTGCAATTTCCATATAATTTTTTTGAAAACTTACATGAAAAAAATGTATATCCTTTTGAATTTTGACATTTATACATTTTGTTTTTACAGTCTTTGCATATTAGTTTATTTGCAAAAATATGTTTTTCTCCATTTTTACATTTTCTAGTTCTTTCTCTAAATAAAGCCTGTACTTTATTAAACTGCTCTTTTGATATAATAGCTTCATGAGTGTTTTCTACTATAATTCTTTTATTGGTTGGAATTGTAATTTTCTTTTTGGATTTGTAGCTTACTTTTTTATTATATCCTTGTACCATATTTCCAATATACATTTGATTTTTTAATATTTTAGTTATTGTAGATTCACTCCAATAATAATTATTTTTTCCGTTATTTTTAAAATTAAGTCCTTTTGACATTTTATATCTAGTTGGTGTTAAAATTTTTTCATTATTTAGCTGTGTAGCGATTTTACTTATTCCATATCCGTTTTCATATAAATTAAATATTTCTTTAATTACTCCTGATACTTCTCTATCTACTACTAACTTATTTTTGTTTTCCTTATCTCTTTTATATCCATAACATACGAAGCTTCCTATATGAAGTCCTTGTTTTCTTTTATTGTCAAATGTCTTTTTAATGTTTTCAGATAAGTCTTCTAAATACCATTCATTAACTAGTCCATTTATTTGTCTTGATTTTTTATTACCCTTATCAAGAGTGTCAACATGATCTACTAAACTTATAAATCTAATATTCCACTCTATAAATTTATTATGTAAATATTTTTCAACTACTTCCATATCACGAGTAAATCTACTTTGTGTTTTGCAGAGTACTATATCAAATTTATGATTTTCGCCATCAACTAATAATTTATTGAATTCAGGTCTTTTGCTATCTATTCCAGAATAATCTTCATCACAGTAAATTTTATATATATCCCACCCTCTTTCTATAGAATAATTAATGAGCATAGATTTTTGATTTTGGATACTTTCACTGTCTAATTCTTTGATTGATTTATTTTCATCTTCTCGTGAAAGACGCACATAAATTGCAACTTTCATAAGTTTACCTCCTAATTGGTAAACTACTCATTTTGTATAATAAATTATACTTATTTTTTAGTAGTTAATCAATGTTTTTGGAGAATTCATTTTTTATTAGTTTATTTATAATAACAGTTATTTTTTCTTTTATTTCCTTTTCATTTTTACTTTTATATAATTCCTTTACATTAAAAATAATTTTTTCATTCATACAAAATCCTCCTGAAAATAATTTTATTCATTAGGACTTGTACTTTTAACTAAAAAAAGAGTCCTCCTACTATATAATTATGATTTTATATAGTAGAAAAACGACTCTAAAAAGTTAAGATTTCAAGCTCATGCTGTCAAAAACCTCCGTCCCTATTGACATTGACACTTTTAACTAAAAAAAGAGTCCTCCTACTATATAATTATGATTTTATATAGTAGAAAAACAACTCTAAAAAGTTAAGATTTCAAGCTCATGCTGTCAAAAACCTCCGTCCCCATTGACAGAGCTCCAGTTGTATCGTTCCTGGACGGAGCACAAAGGCCTCCACCCAGTTTTTTTACTCTATACTTCCTTATTTACCTTATCCTTCGATGTCCCAAACTCCCTCTCCTGCACTTGTATATTGGATATTAGATTTTAGAGAAACTACCGGCGCCACGCGATAGGTGGGGCTGTTAGTGAGATCACCCGAGCGGAACATGATAGGGCCGCTAAGGGTAGCCTTGTTCACGTAGCGAAGCCCGAAAGTCGCAGAGCTTGAGTCGCACATAGAATAACGAGAAGCGAGCCAATAAGAAGTTCCTGTTCCAAAAATTAAGTTATAAAATTTACTATCATCAAAATATGCACTTGGTGAACTAAAATAATAATGATTCTGTTTTACTGTTATTTTACTACTTGCTTGGGTTTTTGAACTTGTATAATGTCCAGAACCAGAACTACTTACATCTTCCTCCAACAATGGTATTGTTATTTGTCCTGCTAAATTTGTTCCGTCATCGCTTTCCCCTATTCCATCTGTTTTTAATCCTCCATCATCTATTCCTAATGTATTTTCATATTTTGCTAAGTTTGGATACCATCTATACCCACTTGCTGTATAATCTTTTGTATCTCCATATATTGTACCACTACCACTCTCTACATAGTTACCCCTTGCTTCAATTCCTTTAGCATTCATTTTTGACTCTATATCTTGTAAATCTAGACTTCTTGCTTCTGTTTGCAAGTCACTATTTGAATATAATTCTTTACACATTTCATCTAATACATACACTCCATTATTATATCCTGTTGCTCCTCTAAAATATACTGTTAGCATTGATGATGTTGGTACTCCCATTATATCTACTGAATCGTCATTTATACTCAATACTTTCCATGTGTATGTTTGTTGGGCTACATTTTGAACCGATGTATACCCACTTTTATTTGTTGGCAATTCATAACTTGTAGTTGTTGTTTTTGGTGTATAATTTACTGTATCTCCTATTTCCATTTCGGATGGTATGTCTGCCTTTGGTGGTGTTGGCGGGGTAACTGGTGTTGTTCCTCCTGCACTTCCTAATCCATCTATTAAATTTTGTATCATTCCCGCTGCACCAGTTAATTCTTCTTTTTCCTTTTGACTTGCTTTATCATGTTCTTCTATTCCTTTTTTTGCTGTATTTATTAATCCTCCATCTTCTAATGCTAGATTTAATGTCACTCCTGCTAGTATTAACAGAATTATTATGGTTACGACAAGCGCTATAAGCGTAATTCCGTTTTTCTTTCATGTTTACCTGTTTTGTTTTATTTTGCTCTTTTAATACCTTTGTTTTTTGAGTATTTCTCATTTTTTTAATTCCTCCTTTGTTTCTTAATTTTTATTATTTTTATATTTTTGTTTTTATTTTCTTTTTTAGTTTTTTAGTTCTTTATTTCTTTTATTGTTTTCCTTTTCTTTATTTTTGTCTTCTTCTATAATTATTATCTTTTTTTTCTTACTTTATACACATAATTACTGCACATTCATCTATTTTACGTTTATTTCTAGCAAAATTAAATTTTATATTTATTTTTCAATGTGCTTTCATTATGTTTATATTTTAGTTTATTTATATTCTATATTAACTATTTTTTAATGTCAATAGTAAATTTATTTTAAGTTTCGTTTTTTTGTAAAAATAAACTTTACAATAAGTTATAATTAGTAATAATCCCTATTGACATTGACTTTTTTCTATACACTATATATAATATTTAGTAGAAGGTGGTAATAATGGTATATATAGATTCTACTGGTAATATAATTGAAAATTCTAGTGTAGATTTTTCTAATATCAAAAGTATAGATTTTAATATTAAGCAAAAATATGACAATATTAATCCTGCACTAAAAGTTAATTTTTCAAATAATATAAACAATAATGTAAAATGTATAAAAAAACTATTATATTTCCAAAAATTGAATATAGATTTTGTTACTGAATTTAATGGTTTCAAAATAAAATATATTTTATCTAATTGTAATGAAGATATATTGACAGCAATAAAGGCAACTTTTATAAATGATGCTAAAGATAGATATTTATATTTGTATGATAATATTTTTAAATCTTTGGATACATTGTGGGAAAAATGTAATCCATGTAAATTTTGTAATGATGTTTGTATTTCATCAAAGAATCACAAAGCAGCTCATAAAGAGAATGGATGTTGTTATTCTTTTGATTATTCTAAAAATATATTTAAGTTCATTGATAACGTTAAAGTTTGCAAATATCTTGGTAAAGACAAAAGATGTACTACTGAAAATATATCTTGTAAATTTTTTGTATGTAATTATTTGAGAAAAAATAACTTATTTAACATCAATATGAAAGATTATCTTCTTGTTCAAGCCTTTTTTAACAATAAGCAAAAACTTATTTTAAAATATAATTTTTTTAGATCTAAAGAAGAAATCTTAGAAAAACTTATTGAACAAGATAATACACCGTTTTTTACTTATTATTTAAATAGTGATTATAGAATTTAAAAAAGATTCTATATATTTAGAATCTTTTTTAAATTTTCTTGATTTAATATTTCTAATTCTTTCGGTACAAATTTTCCATCTTTCATAATTAAAGTATCATCAAAATATATTTCTCCACCACCGTATTCTTTTTTTAGTATTTTTACTATATCCCAATGAATAGCTGATCTATTTCCATTATCGCTTTCTTCTAGTGCCATTCCAGGTGTGAAATGAAAACTTCCATTTATTTTTTCATCAAATAATGTATCATACATTGTATTATTTATATATGGATTAAGTCCAAATGCAAATTCTCCTATATATCTTGCTCCTTCATCTGTATCTAATATTTTATTAAGTTCTAGACTGTGTTCTTTAGCAGTAGCTTTTACTATTTTACCATCTACAAAATCAAATCTTATATTTTCAAAAATTATATTATTATATTTTGTTTTGGTATTGTATGTAATATAACCATTAACACTTTTCTTTACAGGTGCTGTAGCTACTTCTCCATCTGGAAGATTAAATGTTCCATAATACTTTTCTGCTGGAATCCCTTTAATGCTAAATGTTAAATCAGTATCAGATGACATAATACGAACCTTATCAGTTTTATTCATTAGATTTTTTAATGGTTCCATTAAATTTTTTAGTTTATTATAATCTATTGTATTGACATTATAATAAAAATCTTTAAATTCTTCCAATTTCATACCACTCTTATTTGCAAAATATTCATTTGGATATCTTAAAATACACCATTTAGTATATTTTACCCTCTGCTTTAAGTGTACTAATGCTGTATAATATTTATTATACATTTCTATTTTTTCGGTAGGCACTCCTTCTAATGGCTTATCTTTATTTTGAGAGCTTATTCCTACATAGGCCTGCATTTTTTTCATTCTTTCATAATCTTTTTTTCCATACTCAATAATTTCTTCTTCACTTGCATTTGTTAAAAATTTTCTTAATTCATCATATTTTACTATGCTTAAAACAGTTTTAGCACCAATTTCTTTGGCTTGTTCTATAATTTCATTAGCAAGTTCTAAGCCATCTTCACCTATTAGTTCTACCAATAAGTTTTCTTCTTTATTAAGTGATATTGAATTATATAAAATATTTTTTGCAAGTTGTATATTTCTTTTATCCAAAATATTACCTCTTTAAATAATTTTATTTTTATAAATTTATTATAATTAGTTTTATTTTAAAAGTCAATGGTAGAACTTTTGTCAATTGTAATTTTAAAAAAATTTGCTTTATGGATTTGGGCGTAGCCGGACATAAAACCCAGCAGCACTCAAAAACAAAAGCAGCACATACTGCACTACTTTTGCTTTAGTTATAGATAAAAATTTACACACTAAACAGGAGAAGTTCGAGGCATTTTTTTTATTTAATTTTTAGACAGCCTGCCGTCCCTATTGACATTGACAAGCTCCCTTTTGACATTGACATTTTGAATTTACACAGTTAGTCTGAAACTCTCTTACAGAGCTACTTTAAATATAAAAGTGGACGGAACCCGAGGTAGGTGCGGCTGCCGGTCGTACCGCCGCCGTCGATGTTACGAGAAGCTGTGTAGCTGTAGCTGTCGAAGCAAAAACCACCTCGAGAAACGCAAGGGTTGTAGCCAGTGCCAGTGCGCGTAGAATATTCTGTTGTCCATTCTCCTACATTTCCTGCCATATCATAGATATTACACTTCACGTCTCCTGTTTCTCCTGTACTTTTTAACGAACTATTTGTTCCTCTATTTGTATTTGCATAATTGTCATTCCCCATTGCTTGTATATATACTATAGCTGTATCCCATGCATAACTATTTACTAAATCACTTGTATATTTTTCTTCTCCTTCATACATTTTTTGTGCTGCGTCTGAGGCATCTGGTTGAGTTATATTATTCCATACTTTTCCTAATTTCGATACCGGTTTACCATCATTTCCTTCTCCTGCTTCATATCTTGCTAGATAATATCCATGATTATCTTGTACACTTTTTACAAATCCTGCTAAATTTTTTGCTCCTTCTCCTCCATTTGGTCTTCCCCCACTACTAGTATCTTCATAAAACCAACTTGAAATAAGAGTTGATGCTGACCTTTCTGAATGATTTGCTCCGTTTTGCTTTAGTTCTGGTGTTCCCGGACTACTTGTAGCAAATGTATACCTTCCTAGTGTTATTTCTACTTTGTCTCCACTTTTTAATTTTATTAGATTTTCATCATCTGGATTATCACTTGCATTATTGTTTCCATCTATATTACTTACTGGTATCCATACAAATTGGTTTTGGTTTGCATCTTCTATTACTATTCCATCTTCTACATTGTCTCCTGTTACATATTTGAACCCACTTGGTATTACTAATGGATTTCCTAAACTGTCTTTTACTTCTTTATTATCTTCATGATCTGTACTTATTACCGTTGTCACTAGTGCTCTATCGTCTTCTGTTGGTGGGGTAACTGGCGTTGTTCCTCCTGTACTTCCTAATCCATCTATTAAGTTTTGTATCATTCCCGCTGCACCAGTTAATTCTTCTTTTTCCTTTTGACTTGCTTTATCATGTTCTTCTATTCCTTTTTTTGCTGTATTTATTAATCCTCCATCTTCTAATGCTAGATTTAGTGTCACTCCTGCTAGTATTAACAGAATTATTATGGTTACGACAAGCGCTATAAGCGT
Organism: uncultured Clostridia bacterium; assembly: GCA_947624715.1. The sequence continues at coordinate 4,059 of CANQLO010000005.1, read as the reverse complement.
AATTCCGTTTTTCTTTCATTTTTATCTGTTTTATTTTATTTTGCTCTTTTAATACCTTTGTTTTTTTAGTGTTTCCCATTTTTTTATTTTCCTCCTTTGTTTCTTAATTTTTATTATTTTTATATTTTTGTTTTTATTTTCTTTCTTAGTTCTTTATTTCTTTTATTGTTTTCCTTTTTTTTATTTTTGTCTTCTTCTATAATTATTATCTTTTTTTTCTTACTTTATACACATAATTACTGCACATTCATCTATTTTACGTTTATTTCTAGCAAAATTAAATTTTATATTTATTTTTCAATGTGCTTTCATTATGTTTATATTTTAGTTTATTTATATTCTATATTAACTATTTTTTAATGTCAATAGTAAATTTATTTTAAGTTTCGTTTTTTTGTAAAAATAAACTTTACAATAAGTTATAATTAGTAATAATCCCTATTGACATTGACTTTTTTCTATACACTATATATAATATTTAGTAGAAGGTGGTAATAATGGTATATATAGATTCTACTGGTAATATAATTGAAAATTCTAGTGTAGATTTTTCTAATATCAAAAGTATAGATTTTAATATTAAGCAAAAATATGACAATATTAATCCTGCACTAAAAGTTAATTTTTCAAATAATATAAACAATAATGTAAAATGTATAAAAAAACTATTATATTTCCAAAAATTGAATATAGATTTTGTTACTGAATTTAATGGTTTCAAAATAAAATATATTTTATCTAATTGTAATGAAGATATATTGACAGCAATAAAGGCAACTTTTATAAATGATGCTAAAGATAGATATTTATATTTGTATGATAATATTTTTAAATCTTTGGATACATTGTGGGAAAAATGTAATCCATGTAAATTTTGTAATGATGTTTGTATTTCATCAAAGAATCACAAAGCAGCTCATAAAGAGAATGGATGTTGTTATTCTTTTGATTATTCTAAAAATATATTTAAGTTCATTGATAACGTTAAAGTTTGCAAATATCTTGGTAAAGACAAAAGATGTACTACTGAAAATATATCTTGTAAATTTTTTGTATGTAATTATTTGAGAAAAAATAACTTATTTAACATCAATATGAAAGATTATCTTCTTGTTCAAGCCTTTTTTAACAATAAGCAAAAACTTATTTTAAAATATAATTTTTTTAGATCTAAAGAAGAAATCTTAGAAAAACTTATTGAACAAGATAATACACCGTTTTTTACTTATTATTTAAATAGTGATTATAGAATATAGAAAAAACAAAAATGAGCAGTTTTTAATTGTTCACTTTTGTTTTTTTATTTAAGCTATAAATTTATTTATTCTTTGCTTTCTTTTAAATATCTTTGATACATTTCATCCATACTAGAAATAATTTGCTCTAAATCCAATTGAAATTATCATATCTAAATTATAATATGAAATATTTCTTAAAACTCTTCTATTTCCTTCTTTTTGAACTTGTGCAATTTTTGCACAAGTTGATTTTTCTTCTAATTCTTCATCTTTATAAATATTATTTATATGTCTTGTAATTCCAGTTCTGTCTATTTTAAATAATTTAGCTAAAGATTCTATATTGAGCCATACATTTTTATTTTGTAACATAACTTCAACTTTAACATTATCTTCATCATCAGTATAAATTACAATATTATTTTCGTTTCCAATTAGCTTGTTATCCATATGCCATCAACCTCATTTCTTATTTGCCATATAATATCAAACATTTGTTTATTTGTCAATTGTAATTTTAAAAAAAAATTGCTTTATGGATTTTGGCGTAGCCGGACATAAAACCCAACAGCACGCAAAAACAAAAGCAGCACATACTGCACTACTTTTGCTTTAGTATATATATAGAAAAAAAATTTTACACACTAAACAGGTGAAGTTCAAGATTTCAGGCCCATGCTGTCAAAAAACTCCGTCCCTATTGACACGCTTACTTCTATGATTTATTTCCTTTGTATTTATCTCTTTTTCAGCGTTCAGAGCTACTTTAAATATAAAAGTGGACGGAACCCGAAGTTGCGGGAGCTGTTGGTCGTACTGTTGTAGGTACGATAAGCTGTGTAGTTGCCGCTGTAGTTGTAAATACCACCTCGACGAACGCAAGGGTAATTGTCGCCATTGCCAGTGTACGTAGAATATTCTGTTGTCCACTCAAGTAAATTTGCGGCCATATCATATATATTGCATTTTACGTCGTTTGTTGCTCCAGTATTTTTTAAAGTTCCATTTCCATCATAAGCATTTGCATAATTGGCATTTCCCATTGCTTGTATATATACTATAGCTGTATCCCATGCATAACTATTTACTAAATCACTTTCTACATACTTTGCTTCATTATCTGTTCCATTATACATATTCCTACTTACCTTCGATGCATCTCCTTGTGTAATCCTGTTCCATAATCTTCCTGAGGTGTTACTCCAAGACTCTGTACTATTACTTTTAGATGGTTTTGAAAATGGCTTATAGTCTTCTACACTACTTCCGCTTTTATAGCTTGCTTCATATCTCGCTATATAATATCCATGATTGTCTTGTACGCTTTGTACAAAATCCGCTAAATCTTTTGCTCCTTCTCCTCCATTTGTCCTTGTTAAACTTGTATTTTCTTTGTAATCTCCGTAAGTATCACCATAATTATCTGTCCAACTGAATTTATATTTATCTTCGTCACTATCACTTTCTGAACCTTTTTGTTTTAACTCTGGTGTTCCGTCTGGTGAGTCTGCGGTTTCTATTTCATTTTTTTGATTTTTAAATTTATACCTTCCTAGTGTTATTTCCACAGGGTCGTTTTCTTTTCTGTTGATTAACCCTGTTCCAGTTCCGTCATTATCTCCATCTGTATTACTTACTGGTATCCATACAAATTGGTTGCCTTCATCATCTTCTATTATTATTCCATCTTCTACTGTATCTGTTGGCTGTCCTGCAAATTTGAATCCTCCCGGTATTACTACTGGATTTCCTAAACTGTCTTCTCCGTGTATGGTTTCATCTGTTATTGTTGTTACTGTTGTTACTACCGTTTTAGGTCCTTCTGGTGTTGTTGGTGTTGTTCCTCCTGTACTTCCTAGTCCATCAATTAAGTTTTGCATCATCCCTGCTGCTTCGCTTAATTCACCTTGTTCTTTCTCTTGTGCACTCTTATGCTCTGCTATTGCCTCTTTTGATTTATCTATTAATCCTCCATCTGATAATACTGTTGCCAATGTTACTCCTGCTAAGATTAACAATATTATGATGGTTACTACGAGTGCTATAAGCGTAATTCCGTTTTTCTTTCATTTTTATCTGTTTTATTTTATTTTGCTCTTTTAAAAGCTTTGATTTTTGAGTGTCTCTCATTTTTTATATTCCTCCTTCGTTTCTTAATTTTTATTATTTTATATTTTCGTTTTATTTTCTTTCTCAGTTCTCTATTTCTTTTATTGTTTTCCTTTTCTTTGTTTTCGTCTTCTTTTAAAATTATTATCTTTTTTTGCTTACTTTATACACATAATTATTGCACATTTATCTATTTTACGCTTATTTCTAGCAAAATTAAATTTTATATTTATTTTTCAATGTGCTTTCATTATGTTTATATTTTAGCTTATTTATATTCTATATTAACTATATTTTAATGTCAATAGTAACTTAATTTTAATTTTCGATTTTTTTAATATATTTTTTATCAAATAATTGAACAAAATGAGTAGTTACCTTATATATTTCTTTTAAGAGATATTTCAGACCTACACCATGGTCTGTGTAATATTCTCCTAACCCTGCTTTTTCTATTTCTTCAATAGTTGCATCTTTAGTAAGTTGATGAACTATAGTTCCAACCATTTCTAAGTGTGCTAATTCGTACGAACCAAAACCTTATCAAAAAAAATTTTTGGAACTATTTTTAGAAAATCTAAAGGCTAGTTCCAAGCCAAATGTAATATAGGATATTCGTTTATAGAATTTTCATCCTAAGGGCTCATATCTAACCCAAGTTTATAGCTTGTCCAATAATTTTTTATAGATAAATTATCCTATATTAGGATAA
>CANQLO010000004.1 GCA_947624715.1 uncultured Clostridia bacterium | reverse complement strand
TGTATTGACAATAATTTAAAAAAGTAAGATACTAGATTTAGTCGTATAACGAATGAAAAAATAATAGGAGGTTATTTTTAAATGGCAAACGTAGTAAATAAGTTATGGAATATGATTAATATGAATACAGCAGAAGATGAAGAATATGATGAGGAATATGAAGATGAAGAAATAGAAAACGAAGCCGAGGAAGAATCAAGAGGATTTCTAGGTCTTGGAAGAAAGCAATCAGGTAAAGTTGTAACAATGCAACCACAAGCAAGAATGGTTATAATGCAACCTACTGAATTTGAACAAGCAGAAGAAATCTGTGATTTATTAAAAGATAGAAAATCAATAATTATAAATTTAGAGTATGTAAATAAAGATGTTGCAAGAAGAATAATTGATGTTATTAGTGGTGCTGTACATGTATTAGAAGGACATATGCAAAAAATCTCTAATTCAATATTTGTTGTAGCACCTTATAACTATGAAATATCTTCAAATACTAAAGAAGAAGGAAAAGGACCAGTTTCTTGGTTAAAAGGAAATGCAAATAATTAATCTTAAGTAATTTGACTTAGGACTTGTTTAGGGAGGAAAATATGATTACACCATTAGAAATCGAAAACAAAAAATTCTCTAAAAAAACTTTAAATGGATATGATCCAGAGGAAGTAGATGAATTTTTAGATGAATTAACAAAAGATTATGAAAAACTATATAAGCAAGTTGCAGAAGGAAAAAGTGAGTTAGAAGAACTAAAGGAAAAATTACAGCATTATACGCAAATAGAATCTACTTTACAAAGTACATTATTACTTGCTCAATCAGCATCTGAGGAAGTAAAAAATGCTGCACAAAAGCAAGCTGACCAAATAATAAAAGAGTCAGAGATAAAAGCTAAGGAAGTTACAAAAGGATTAGATCAAGAGATAAACGATAAGAAAAAAGAATTAGAAAATGTAAAAAAACAATTTGATGTATACAAAGCTAAAATGGAATCTTTATTAATATCACAATTGGAATTAATAAAAGACATAAAAGATGATGAATAAATAAAAATTACATTTTTGTAATAAAAAATAGAGATAAATGCAAAAAAATAGCATTTATCTCTTTATTTTATTAAAAAAGTGTGATAGAATAACTGTATTACATATACGTTAAAGATATGTTACAATTTAATTTATGCTATTGACAATTATTAAATATGGGTTAAAATAGGAATATGAGAGTAATAAGTGGAAGCGCTAGAGGTACTAAGATAAGTTCTATAGAAAGTGAATTAACAAGACCAACTCTTGATAGAGTTAAGGAATCACTATTTAATATAATTCAAGAAAGAATAAAAGATTCTGTGGTTCTTGATTTGTTTGCTGGAAGTGGAGCTTTAGGAATAGAAGCAATAAGTAGAGGCGCTAAAAGAGCATATTTCTGTGATAAAAATAGTCAAGCTATAAACATGATAAAACAGAATTTAGAAAAGACTAGATTTATAAACAAATCAGTTATTATAAATAAAGATTATAAAAAATGTTTAAACGATATAGATGAAAAGCTGGATATCATTTTCATAGATCCACCATATAAAGATAACTTGTCAGTAGAAAGTGTAAATATAATAAATGAAAAAGGCATTTTAAATAAAGATGGAATAATGATTATAGAAACAGATGAAATATGTAGAGACAAAAGAGGCTTAGAAAACTTAAAAAACATAAGAATAATAGACGAAAGAAAATATGGAAGAGTGAATTTGATATTTATTAAAGAGGAGAACTAGGATGGAAATCTTTACATTATTGGAATCATTAGAGGACTTAATAGAAAATAGTAAAAAAGTGCCTTTATCAGACAAATGTATTGTAGGACAAGAAGAAATTTTAGATTTAATCAAAGAAATTAGACTTAAATTACCTGATGAGCTTAAACAAGCTAAATGGGTAAAAGAAGAAAGAGATAGAATTTTAGCAGAAGCTAAGAAAGAAGCAGATGATGTCGTTAAGGAGGCTGAAAATAGAATAATCTCAATGATAGATGAACATGAGATTACTAAAAAGGCCTATGACCAGAAAAATCAAATTATGTCTGCTGCTAATGAAAATGCAAGACAAATTACTGGAGGAGCTAGAGAGTATGCAGATGGCATACTACAATCACTTAGTAAATCTTTAGAAACGGTACTAAAAGAAATAGAAGAAAGTAGAAAAGAATTAAAATAATAAAGTAAAAGTTAAAATAATAAAGTAGGAAATTTTAAAAATTAACAATTAATTAAGTCATTATAAAAATAGAGACTAAAAAAAAACGCTTTTTTAGTCTCTATTTTTAGTTTTTATTTTATATAATAATATTTATATTTTAGGAGGAGTTATAATGGAAACAAAATTTATTTTTATTACAGGTGGGGTTGTATCAGGGCTTGGAAAAGGAATTACAGCAGCTTCCTTAGGAAGATTATTAAAAAATAGAGGATATAGTGTTGCAAACCAAAAATTAGACCCATATATCAATGTGGATCCAGGAACAATGAGTCCTTATGAACATGGTGAGGTATTTGTAACAGATGATGGAGCAGAAACAGACTTAGATTTAGGACATTATGAAAGATTTACTGATGTGAATTTGACATCAAATTCAAGTATAACCAGTGGCAAGATTTATAAAGAAGTTATAGAAAAAGAAAGAAGGGGAGATTATCTTGGAAAGACTGTACAGGTAATTCCTCACATAACAGATGCAATAAAAGAAAAAATATATAAATTTGAAAAGTCAAATGTAGATATAGTTATAACAGAAATAGGTGGAACAGTAGGAGATATAGAAAGTCAACCAATGTTAGAAGCCATAAGACAAATTGGACTAGAAAATAAAGATAATAGATGTGCATTTATTCATGTTACATTACTTCCTTATATAAGTGGTTCCAATGAATTAAAGTCAAAACCGACCCAGCACTCAGTTAAAGAACTTCAATCATTAGGAATATCAGCTGATATTTTAGTTACAAGAGCTGATGAAAAGGTTCCAGAAAAAATGAAAGAAAAGATTGCTTTATTTTGCAATGTGAAAAAAGAAAACGTAATTGAAAATACTACGGTAGATGATTTATATGAGATACCACTTATGCTTGAAAAAAATGGGTTAGCAGAAGCTGTTTGTGAAAAATTAAATCTAAGAAATAAAAAAGCAAATAATGAGGAATGGACAAAGTTAGTTAATAAGATTAAGAAAAGTAAAAAACAAGAGACTGTAAACATTGCAATAGTTGGAAAATATACTAAATTAGAAGATTCATATTTATCAGTAGTAGAAAGTTTAAAACATGGAGGATTTGCCAATAATGTAAATGTTAGTATCAAATTTATTGATAGTGAAAAAATTAAAGAAGAAAATGTAAAAGAAATTCTAGCAGGAATTAATGGAGTTGTAGTACCAGGTGGATTTGGCATGCGCGGTATTGATGGAATGATAACAACAATTAAATATGTTAGAGAAAATAAAATTCCTTTTTTAGGAATATGTTTAGGAATGCAAGTCGCAGTAATAGAATTTGCTAAAAATGTACTAAAATTAAAAGATGTTAATTCAGAAGAATTTGATGAAAAATGTTTAAACCCAGTTATACATATTATGGACGAACAAAAGGAAATAAGAAAAAAGGGTGGAACTATGAGACTAGGAGCATATCCTTGTATATTAAAACAAGGAAGTTATGCAAGAAAAATTTATGGAAAAGATGAAATTTCTGAAAGACATAGACATAGATATGAATATAACAATAATTACAGAGAACAAATGGAAAAAGCAGGACTTAAAATAGTAGGAACATCCCCAGATGGGAAATTGGTTGAAATGATAGAACTAAAGGAACATCCATTTTTTGTTGCAGGACAATTTCATCCAGAATTTAAATCAAGACCAGATAAGCCAGCACCATTATTCACAGAACTTATAAAAAAATCAAAAAAATTTTAACATTTTTGTGAAAGTTTTGTGAAAATTAGCAATCTATCTTGACATTTGCTAAAAAAAGATATAAATTATTAGCAGTCATAGTTAACGAGTGCTAAAATTGAATTTTTAACATATACTAATATGATGAATATAAATTAAAGCGAGGAGGATTTTGGTATGTTAAAACCATTAAGTGACAGAGTAATAGTAAAAATGCAAGAAGCTGAAGAAACTACTAAAAGTGGAATAATACTTTCAAGTGGAAGTAAGGAAAAGCCACAAATTGCAGTAGTTGTGGAAGTTGGACCAGGAGAAATGATAGACGGAAAACTTTCAGAAATGTATGTAAAAAAAGGAGACAAAGTAGTTTTAAATAAATATTCAGGAACAGAAGTTAAATATGAAGGAGAAGATTATTTAATAGTAAAACAAGATGATATTTTAGCTATTGCTGAATAAATTTTTAAGGAGGTATTTAATTATGTCTAAAGATATACAATTTGGAGAAGATGCTAGAAAAAAATTATTAAATGGTGTAAATAAACTAGCAGACACAGTAAAGGTTACATTAGGACCTAAAGGTAGAAACGTAGTTTTAGGAAAGAATTTTGGTGCACCTCTTATTACAAATGATGGTGTTACTATTGCAAAGGATATAGAGTTACCAGATATGTTTGAAAATATGGGAGCTCAATTAGTAAGACAAGTTTCAGAAAAGACTAATGATGTTGCAGGTGACGGAACAACAACAGCAACTGTTTTAGCACAAAGCATGATTAAGGAAGGTGTTAAAAATGTTGCAGCTGGAACTGACCCAATGGCTATTAAAAGAGGAATGGATAAAGCTTTAGATAAGGCTGTTGAAATATTAAAAGATATAAGTGTTCCAGTAAACGGAAAAGAGGATATTGCTAGGGTTGCTAGTATATCAGCTAATAATGAAGAAATAGGAAACTTAATAGCAGATGCAATGGAGAGAGTCTCAACAAATGGAGTTATTACAATAGAAGAATCTAAAACATCTAATACAGAACTTAATGTAGTTGAAGGTATGCAATTTGATAAAGGATATGTATCTCCATACATGGTAACAGATACTGAAAAAATGATTGCTGATATGGATAATCCATATATTTTAATCACAGATAAAAAGATAGGAAATATTCAAGAAATATTACCATTATTAGAGCAATTGATGCAAATGTCAGGAAAACTTGTTATAGTATGTGATGATGTTGAAGGAGAAGCATTATCAACTTTAATACTTAATAAATTAAGAGGAGTATTAAATGTAGTAGCAGTTAAGGCACCAGGTTATGGTGATAAGAGAAAAGCTATGCTTCAAGATATTGCAATTTTAACAGGTGGAGAAGTTATAACTTCTGACTTAGGACTAGAATTAAAAGATGTTAAAGTTGAACAATTAGGAAGAGCAAAACAAGTAAAAATTGAAAAAGACAAAACAATAATTGTTGACGGTAGTGGAGATAAACAACAAATAGCTGATAGAGTAGGACAATTAAGAGCACAAATAGCAGAAGAAAAGAGCGAATATGATAAAGAACAATTACAAGAACGTCTAGCAAAAATGGCTGGAGGAGTTGCTGTAATTGGTGTTGGAGCTGCTACAGAAGTAGAAATGAAAGACAAAAAATTAAGAATAGAAGACGCACTTTCAGCTACAAGAGCTGCAGTTGAAGAAGGTATAGTTGCAGGTGGTGGAACTGCATATATAAATGTAATTCCTAAATTAACTAAAACTGTAGAAGAACTTTCAGGAGACGAAAAGGTTGGTGGAAAGATTATATTAAGAGCTTTGGAAGAACCAGCTAGACAAATTGCTATTAATGCAGGATTAGAGCCAGCTGTAATTCTAGAAAAAGTAAAAAATGAAAAAGAAGGAATTGGATTTGACGCTAAAGAAGAAAGATATGTTGATATGAAAAAGGTAGGAATCGTTGATCCAACTAAAGTTTCAAGAAGTGCACTTCAAAATGCTGAATCTGTTGCATCTATGATACTAACTACTGAAAGCATTGTTGCAGAAATTCCAGAAAAGAAATGCGGATGTGGAGACCACGAGCAAGATCCATCAATGGGAGGAATGTATTAATAAAAATTAATAGAAATAAGTAAAAATTACTTGTAATAAAAAGTCGAATTTTGACGACGAAAAATTCTTTACATATAACATTTTGTATGATATAACTTAAATATCGTGCAAAATGTTATATTTTGTTTAATAATAACAATTTATTAAAAATAGAAAGAGAACTTATGGAACTAACAGGAGAAGTTGAAGATATAATTTATAAAAATGACACAAATGGCTATACAATTGCGTCATTTTATATGAAAAATACCGACACTGTAATTGTCGGTTATTTGCCATTTGTAAATAAAGGTGACAATCTAAAAGTAACTGGAAGATATGTAAATCATCCAGATTATGGGGAACAATTTAAGGTAGAAACATTTGAAAAAATTGTACCAGAGACTTTAGATGCTCTTGAAAGATACTTAGGTAATGGAGTAATAAAAGGAATAGGTCCAGCTACTGCTAAAAAAATAATAAAAAAGTTTGGAGAAGCAACAGTAGAAGTTCTAAGAAATGAACCAGAAGAACTTGCTAAAATAAAAGGAATAACAAAAACAAAAGCAATAGAAATATCAGAGAGTTTTATTGAAAACTGGGATTTATGGCAGATAGTTGGATTTTTAGAGAAGTTTGGTATATCTGCTGCAAGTGCACAAACAATATATAAAAAACTTGGACCAGAAACAATAACTAAAATCGAAGAAGATCCATATATATTAGAAGATTTAAGTATCAAAGTAGATTTTGCACAAATTGATAAAATGGCTTTAAATATTGGAATAGAAAAAAACAATCTAAGAAGAATAGGAAGCGGTATAAAACACGCTTTAAATTTAGCTTCAATGAATGGACATTCATGTGTACTAGAAGCTAATTTAATTACATTTGTTACAAATCTTCTAGGAATCTCAGAAGAAGATGTATTAGACGGAATAAAAGATTTAAGGGCAAAAGAACAAATTGCTGTAGAAACAAGAGAAGAGATAGCAACAAAAGACGGAAAAACAGCACTATGTATTCAAGATTGGATATATCTTATTGAATTTTACAGGACAGAAAGAAATATTGCAAATAGAATAATTGAATTAGAAAAAGCAGAAAATTTAAAAAAGATTGATAATATAGAAAAAGAAATAAAGAGGATAAGTAAAATTACTTTATCAGATAAACAAAAAGAAGCAATAAATCAGATAAATGAAAATAATGTTTATATTATAACAGGTGGACCGGGTACAGGAAAAACGACCATAATAAAAACAATTATAGATTTATATAAAGAACAAGGAAAAAAAGTAGTTCTTTGTGCTCCAACAGGAAGAGCAGCTAAAAGAATGACAGAAGCAACAGACGAAGAAGCTAAAACTTTACATAGACTTTTAGAAATAGGAAAATTTTCAGACGAGAAGCCTAACCCTGATATAGAGGTGTCACCAATTGATGGAGATGTAGTTATAATAGATGAAGTTTCAATGGTAGATATGTTTTTAATGAATTATGTATTAAAAGCTATATATAAAGGAACTAAACTTATATTGGTGGGAGACATTGACCAACTTCCATCAGTAGGACCGGGAAGTGTACTAAAAGACTTGATAGAATCAAAAAGAGTCCCTTTTACAACTTTAAATAAAATCTTTAGACAAGCTGCTAAAAGTAAAATAATTGTTAACTCACACAAAGTTAATGATGGAATTAATTTTTTTGAAGAAGTAGATGAAGAAGAAAATACACTAGATGATTTTGATTTTATACCAGAGAACAATCAAAGAAATGTACAGGAAATGGTTTTAGATATGTATGATAGTGATATGCAGATTATTACACCAACTAAAAAAGGTGATTTAGGAACTAAAACATTAAATAAATTATTGCAAGAAAAATATAATCCTTATGAAGATTATAAATTAGAAAAAAAGTTTGGAGACGTTATTTTTAGAGAAGGCGACAAGGTAATGCAAACTAAAAATAATTATGACATGACATGGATAAGAGGGCTAGAGATAGGCTCAGGTATATTTAATGGAGAAATGGGACAAATAGTAGAGATAGATAATCAAGAAGGAAAAATAAAAATTAAATTTGATGATGACAAAATAGCAATTTATGAAACTGCTGACTTAGAACAATTGGAACATTCTTATGCTATTACAGTTCATAAATCACAAGGTAGTGAATTTAATCAAGTTGTGTTTCCAATTATACAAGTAGCTCCAATGCTTCTTACAAGAAATCTTTTATATACTGGAATGACAAGAGCTAAAAATAGGCTTGTTATAATAGGAAGCAAGAATGCAGTTGAATATATGATTAATAATGTTAATACTAAAAAGAGAAATACGGGGCTTAAATATAAGTTACAAGATTTATAAATTATTTTAATTCTTAAAAGTATTATATTCTTGCGCCTTGTTGTCGCGACGCAACCTAAAGGTTGCTGCTCCATTCGCGCTGCGCTTGGTGGCGGCCAAGGCGTTGCAAATATAATACTTTTAAGAATAATAACAATAACTGAAAAATGGGGCACTAAAGGAAAGGATACATAAATTGAGTTTTTTAGAAAAATTACTAAATGTAATTTTCCCCATTCAGTGTGGTATTTGTGGAAAATTAGGAAGCAGTATATGTGATGAATGTTATAAAATTTTAAAGAAATATGAAATAAGAAAACAATATGAAGATATATTTTTTGCATATAGATATGAAGGGATTGTTAGAAGTTTGATAATAAAATATAAATTTAATGATAAATCATATTTATATAAAACTTTTTCAGAAATTTTATTAAAAAATAAAAATTTATGCAAATTTTTAAAATCTTATGATATAATACTTCCAGTACCATTACATAAAAAAAGATTACAAGAAAGGGGATATAATCAAGCTGATTTAATTGCTAAAGAAATAGCCAAAAATTCTGGCTTGATTTATTATAAAAATGTACTTGTCAAAAATAAAAATATAAAACCTCAAAGTATTAAAAATGTACAGGATAGAATGAATGACGTTTTAGGAATATATGAAGTAAGAAATGCTGATTTATTAAAAAATAAGGATATACTAATATTTGATGATATTTATACAACTGGAAGTACAGCAAATGAGTGTAAAAAAGAACTTCTAAAATCAGGAGCAAATAAAGTTGGAATATTAGTATTAGCAAAAGATTATATAGATTAAATATTATTATTTATAGCAGTAAAAGTTAATTACATAAATAATAGCTGTGATATTAAAAACATAAATATAGAAGAAAGGGAAAAATACAAATGGATGATTTAGTAGAAAGCATATTAGATTACATAAGATCAGATTATACTGATTATGCAATAATGATAAATGGAGAATGGGGTAGTGGTAAAACTTATTTTTGGAATAATAAAATAAGAAACAAAATAGAATCAATGCAAGTTAACGGAAAGAAACTTACTACTATTTATATGTCCTTATATGGTATATCTAATCTAGAAGAAATAAGCAAAAAGATATTTATAGAAACAACACAACTTATGGACAAAAACTTAAAGAAATTTATGAACTCAAATGGACAAACTACAATTCCTGAATATGCAAAAACAGGACTAGATATGGCTAATTTCTTTGGTGTTACTCAAAATGGAGATAAGATAGATTATGGAAACTTTTTCTCAACAGATGATAAAGTTCTTTGCTTTGATGACTTGGAAAGAGCAAATGTTGATGTTATAGATATTTTAGGTTATATTAATAACTTTGTTGAACATGACCATATAAAAACAATTATTATTTGTAATGAAAAAGAATTATCAACAAAATTAAAAAGCAATAATATTGAAATGAAAACTTTTATTGCAACATACTTACTAGATAAAGAAAGCAAGCTTTTAACAACAGACAAACCAATGGTTGAAAAAATCAAAGATACAATAGAAGATGTTTTTGACAAGGCAAACGATTATGAAAGAATCAAAGAGAAATTAATAGGAGAAACTTTTGAATATAGACCAGAGTTTGCATATATAATAAATGGTATTTTGATGAGATATGAAAAATATCCAGATTTGATTAGATTTTTAAAATCAAACACAGGATTAATAACATCTACTTTTGAAAAAAGTGGAACTAGAAATCTTAGAATTTTAAAGCATGCCCTAGCAGATTTTAAGAAGGTATTTGATATGGTAAACAATTCATATCCAAATACTAATAATAGAATTTTACAAACAATGCTTATATTTACAATTGCAATTTCATTTGAAATTAAAGCTGGAAAAATTACTAAAGATAAATTCATAAATGTAAAAGATAATGAAGAATATAAATCTATAGTTGTATCTTCAAGAATATTTATGGATAACAGACAATTCTATATTAAAGAATTTGATAATAACTATTACTATAATTTCAAAGCAGAATATAGATTCTTTAAATTTATTGAAATGTTTGTAAGAACGAGAATATTTGATATGAAAATATTTAAACGTGATATGGAAGATATTATAAATACAATAGATACAAGCAATCTTCCTGGATATAAGAGACTTCTTACAGAAGAATATTGGAAAATATCAGATGATGAATTTCCAAAGGTCGTTGAGGATGTACTTGATACTGTAAAAAACGGCAAGATTAGCTTAATTGATATTGTAAAAATGTATGCATATTTTATGTATTTCATAAATAAAGATTTAATTTTATATGATGAAGAAACATTGAAAAGCACATTTATAAATGGTTTGAATATAGCTTCTCTAACATCAGATTATTGTGAAAATCCAGAGGAAGAATTAAACGCAATTTATGTAGAAGACAATAGTTTTGATATGAAAGAAATATTAGAAAGATTTAATAATTTAAATATGCAATTAAAAGACAAAATGTATAAAGAAAAAGCAGAAGATATATTTAAAAATATCCCAATGAAAATGGAAGTTTTCTATGATAGATTTGATAAGGAGTGTATGGATGTTCCAATATTCAAATATAGCGACCCATATTCTATATTCCAAAGATTATCTTGTGCAAGTAATGAAGATATTGTAATTATCAAGGAAAAATTAGTCACTAGAGCAAACAAAAATAGAGCAGTTATTGTTGAAGAACAAGAAAACATGTATAAATTAAAGCAGATAATAGACGACTATGTTTCAGATAAGCCTATCACAATAAAAATAGTTGTTTTGCAAGAATTTTCTAAAGCAATAGATTTCATAATTGATATTGCTAAAAAAGAAGATGATGCTTAAAAATATTATTAAAAAAATAAAAAATAGTTATTTTCTCAAGCCTTGCTGTCGCGACGCAACCTAAAGGTTGCTGCTCCATTCGCGCTTCGCTTGGTCGCTGCGCGGCATTTTCGAAAATAACTATTTTTTATTTTTAATATATAATAAAATTTATCTAAGGTTCATTATTAAAAATTTCTGGTCCCAAAATATTAACAGTTCTCTCTAACTCTGTTTTAGCTAAATTATACATAGTTTGATTCCAATTACCTGTTCCAGCTTCATACTCAGCAATAATGTTTTCAATATCTAAAAGTTCGTATCTATCTTTGCCATTTGCATTAGGATTATTTCCAGAATCATTATCATATACATAAACAGGAGTGTAGGTTGCATTATCAATAGATATCTTTCCGGTTGCACCATCTTTTCTTACTTGAACATTTAGAACTAGAGTATTTCTAGTATTAGCAAATGTTTGAGCAGAGAAGAAATTACCCATTGAATAAATTACAAATCCAGTTTTAGTAGTTCCGTCTTCCATTGTAACTGTTTTCATTTGCATTGGCTCTAATACATGTGGATGACAGCCAAGTATAACTTGTACATCATTTTGTATTAAAAATTCAGCTAACTCTTCTTGTGTACTATTAGGCTCTGTATGATATTCATCTCCCCAGTGCATACTAACAACTATAAGTTCAGCACCTTCAGATTTAGCTTGATCAATCTTAGACTTGATTAAATTTTTATCTATTAGATTAACGCAAAATTCTTTTCCACTTGGAACTGGTATACCATTAGTACCATAAGTAAAAGCTAAAAATGCAGTTTTAATTCCATTTAAATCTTCAAATAAAATTACATCTTGTTCTTCTTGAGTTCTAGCAGAACCAGTATGTTTTAAACCAGCATCATCTAAATATGTCAATGTGGAAACAAGACCAGTAAAGCCTAAATCTAGGGTGTGATTATTAGCTGTAGTCATTACATCTAAACCAAGTTCTTTTAGGTCAATTGCTAAATGTTCAGGAGTATTAAATGTTGGATAACCGCTGTATCCTCTTGAAGGACCAGCAAGAGTTGCTTCTAGATTACCAACAGCAACTGTTGCATTTTCAAAATATTTTGCAACATATTTAAACATTGGAAAAAAATCATATACTCCAGTTGCACTGTCATAAGCATCTTTAAAGTTTTGACTATGACAAAGAGTGTCACCAATAGCGACAATATTAGCAACACTATCATCTGGAATCATACTGTCAACTTCAATTTGCTTATCAGCATCACTTGAAATATTTTGTGAATTTCTAAAAATAATTTTAGTTACTACATCATAAGTACCAAATCCTAAAATAGCAATTATTAAAATAACAACAAAAAGTTTGACAAAATTAAAATGTTTTCTACGTCTTCTCGCCATAAAGAAAACCTCCTAAAAAATATTTTTATATAGCATATCACTATTTTTTAGTAAAATCAATTGAAAAATGTATAAATTTTCTTTTTGTGAAAATAATAAAAGTATTAAAAAAACTATAATTACGAGGAGGAAAGATGAAAGCCACTGGGGTAGTAAGAAGAATAGATGATTTAGGGAGAATAGTAATTCCAAAAGAAATTAGAAAAACACTTAGAATAAAAGAAGGAAGCCCTTTAGAAATATTTACAGAAAAAGAAGGAGATATTATATTAAGGAAATATTCTCCAATAGAAGAAATATCAAATTTCTCATCAGAGTATGTTGAAAGTTTAGCAAAAGTAACTGACTTGATTGCAATTGTCACAGATAAAGATGTAGTAATTGCAGTTTCAGGAACACAGAAGAAAGATTTATTAGAACAAAAAATTAGTACAGAATTAGAAAAGATTATAGATAAAAGAGAATCAGTTGTATTAGATGAAAGTTCATCAATATTAATAACTGAAAAAGGCAACAAAGAAAAAGAATGTAAATCACAAGTTATAGTTCCTATAATATCAGACAGTGAAGTAACTGGATGTGTTATATTGATAGCAAAAGAAAAAGGTGTAAAACTAGGAAAACAAGAAGAACAAATTGCACAAGTAGCAGCAAGCTTTTTAGGAAATCAAATGGAAATTTAATGTCAATGGGGACGGAGGTTTTTGACACTTCAACAGTGTCAAAAAACTCCGTTCCCATTGACACCATTATTGAAATGTAGTAAAATGTGGAAAG
Source organism: uncultured Clostridia bacterium (assembly GCA_947624715.1). Next base: position 71,299 of record CANQLO010000004.1, on the reverse strand, counting down.
AAAACTTAAAATAGAAATTTTTAAGTTTCTTTTAAATTTTTTTCTAAAAGAAAGGATAAATTTTTTATGGAAAAATTTTATTTAACAACCCCAATTTATTATCCAAGTGGAAAGTTTCATATAGGAACAGCTTATACAGAAGTATTAACTGATTTTATTAATAGATATAAAAAGATGCAAGGCTTTGATACGTTTATGTTAACAGGTGTAGATGAACATGGTCAAAAAATAGGAGACAAAGCAAAAGAAGAGGGATTAGAACCAAAACAATATGTTGATATTCAAGCAGAAAGAGCAATAGAATTGTGGAAACAGATGGATATTAAGTATGACAAATTTATGAGAACGACAGATGATTATCATATTAAAGCAGTTCAAAAAATATTTGAAAGATTTTTAGCACAAGGAGATATTTACAAGGGAGAATATGAGGGGTGGTATTGCAAGCCTTGTGAAAGCTATTTCACAGAAACACAACTTGTAGATGGAAAATGTCCTGATTGTGGCAGAGAAGTAATCAAAATGAAAGAAGAAGCCTACTTCTTTAATATGAAAAAATATAGTGATAGATTATTAGAATATTATGATTCACATCCGGATTTTATAAAACCAGAATTCAGAAAAAATGAAATGATAAATAATTTTATAAAACCTGGCTTAGAGGACTTATGTGTTACAAGAACATCTTTTTCTTGGGGAGTACCAGTTTTATCAGACCCAAAACATGTAGTTTATGTTTGGCTAGATGCACTTACTAACTATTTGACAGCATTAGGATATAATTCAGATAATGATGAAATGTTCAAAAAGTATTGGCCAGCAGATGTTCAAATAGTAGGAAAAGATATTGCAAGATTTCACTTAATTTATTGGCCTATATTTTTAATAGCACTTGATTTGCCACTTCCAAAAACAATATTAGTTCATAATTGGATTACAATGAAAGATGGAAAGATGTCTAAATCAAAAGGAAATGTAATTTATCCAGAACAGTTAACTGAAAAATATGGACTAGATGCTACAAAATATTTTCTATTAAGGGAAGTACCAATGGCATCAGACGGAGTATTTTCACCAGAAGAATTTATTGAAAGATATAACTATGATTTATGTAATGATTTAAGTAATTTATTAAATAGAACTGTATCAATGGTAAACAAATATTATGATGGATATGTACCTGAATATAATGGTGTACCAAACGAGGTAGATGAAAACTTAGAAAATGATGCAAAACAAGCAATAAAATCATTTGAAGAATATATGTCAAAATACGAAATAGCAACTGCAATTGGATCAATCTGGACTTTTATTTCAAGAACTAACAAGTATATTGATGAAGTTTCACCTTGGAGCTTAGCTAAAGAAATAGAAGGAGAAGATGAAAAAACAAAGGCTGAAAAAGCAGAAAAATTAAAATCTAGTATGTATCATTTAATAGCAAATATAAGACAAATAGCAATTATGATAAGACCTTTTATGGAATCTACATCTGATAATATTTTAAGACAACTCGGAATTGACTCAAAAGATATAACATGGAACTCATTAAATGATTATAAGGATATTACAGGGATTAAAGTAATTGAAAAAGGTGAGCCAATCTTTATGAGATTAAATCAGGAAGAAGAAGTAGAATATATTAAAAATTTAATGAAAAAATAAAAAATAAATGTAATCGTATATCAAAAAATGATATACGATTATATATAATAAAAAGACTAGGAATTAATGTATTATGAGAATGAAATTTAAGCCATGGGCAAGAGAAGAGTTAGAAACAAGTCCTTTTTACATTGACAATCCACAAAATTACAAAAATAAGTGGAAAACAGTATTTGAAAAAGGACAAGATATACACATAGAATTAGGCTGTGGAAAAGGAAATTTTATTGCTAAGCTTTCTAAACAAAATCAAAATATAAATTATATAGCAATAGATTTAATTGATGCAATGCTTGGAATGGCAAAAAGAAATGTAGAAGCAGAATATGGTATACGAAAATCAACAGATGCAGAAATTGTTGAAAATGAAGTTGAAAAACAAAAGGTAGTTACAAATTTGAAACTTACAAGATATGATATATCAAGAATTTCTGATATATTTGGGAAAGAAGATGAAATAAAAAGAATTTACATAAACTTCTGTAATCCATGGCCAAGAGGAAAGCATCATAAAAAAAGATTAACACATGAAAGACAATTAAATCAATATAAAGAATTTTTACAAGGAGAAATATTCTTTAAAACTGATGATGATAATTTATTTGAAGATTCAATAAAATATTTTGAAAGAAGCGGTTTTAAGATAGAAAAAATAACTTATGACTTAGCTAAGGAAGAACTATTTTGGAATGGAGAAGAAAATATAGAGACAGAACATGAAAGAATGTTTAGGAACCAAGGCATTAAGATAAAAGCTATTATAGTTGAAAAATAGTTAGAATTTTGGCGTTGTCAAACTTCATTTAAAATTTAATCAACGTACAGAAAAGTACGTCTCATAAATTTTAAACTTGTTTTCCTAGCCAAAATTTAATTATTTTTCAACTAGGAATTGAAAGGAATTAAATAAATGAAAAAGAAAGTTCAAGAACCAATTAAAATATTTAATAAAATAAAAGGTTTCTTTTGTGATAACAAATTAGCAATTTTAACTACAATGATTTTAGGACTCGTTACACATTTTTATTTATATACACACAATGTACTATCACCAGATGCAGTAGCTGATGGAACGTTTCATATTTCAGGAGGATGGGAAATTAGCCTTGGAAGATGGTTGCTACCAATTGTTGATTCAATAAGAGGAGGAATAGTTAGCGAGGTACTGATAATATTTATTAGTTTAATCTTACTATCAATAAGTAGCACATTTTTAATAAAATTATTTAATATAAAAAATAAAATTCTTGTATTTTTAGTATCAGCAATAATTGCAACTGCACCTCAATTTGCGGAATCATTTATGTATATATACTGTGGTGACGGATATTGTTTAGCAATGCTTGCTTCTATATTAGCAGTATATTTTATGAGAAAAGAAAATAAAGTATCAAATAATATTTTATCACCAATAATGATAATAGTTACATGTGCGTGTTATCAAAGTTATCTAGGAGTAACAGTTGGTTTATCAATTATTCTATTGATATTAGATATTCTAAATAAAGAAGACAATAAAGAAATATTAAAAAATGGTGTTAGATATGCCATAATAGAAATTATAGGAATAATACTGTATTATCTCATTACAAAAATAGTATTAAAAGTGCAAGGACTAACATTGGCAAGTTATAGTGGAGCAGATAGTATTGGAATATTGAATACAATAAAGAATCTACCTAGAAAAATTATAGAAACATATAAATCAATGATAATGTATTTCTTTACAGATAAAATGATATACAATCACTATTGGAAAAGAGATATTTTAAATGTAATACTATTTTTAGCTTCAATGATTTCGTTTGTTATAATCATCATAAAAAATAAGATATATAAGGATAAGATAAAAATTTTACTACTCATATTTTTGATATTTATAACTCCAGTAGGACTAAGCATAATGACATTAATTGCAACAGAGAGAAGTGTAAATATAATAATGGCAGCGTCATTATTATTAGTAAATATTGTTTTCTTAAAATTATATGAATATTTAGATGATAATAATGTAGAAAATATATTAAAATATTTTATTGTATGTATAACTGCAATCTTATGCTTTACATTTATGTTCTCAGATAATGCATCATATATTTGTAGAGAAGAAACATTTAGAAACTATTACACTAATTCTTTGAGCATACTAACTAAGGCACAGAGTCTAGAAGGATATCGTTCAGATATGAAATTTATGTTTAATAGCATAATTAAACATGAAGCTTCTTTAATGAAATATGGTAATGGATTCTTATCTAACTCTTGTGAAACATGGGAAAGCTATGATGGAATTTTGAGCAATGTACATTTTTATAAAAGATACTTTGGAATGGATTTAAATATATGCTCAAAGGAAGAATATGAAAATATAATAGAAACTGAAGAATTTAAGAATATGCCAGTATTTCCTAATGATAATTCTATAAAAATAATAAATAATATTGTTGTAGTAAAACTTAGTGAAGAAAGCATTTTACCATAGAATAAAAATACCTATTAATTAAAAATGCATCAAATTTAGTTGCATTTAAATAAATAGGTATTTTTTTATTGCAAATTGCATTGCTATTTATAAATTATACATATTATCCTTCTTTATCCAAACTGAAACACTGCCTCCATTAACGTAAAATATTCCATTTCCATCATCATCAATATAAACAGATTCTTTAACGTTTCCAGTGCAATCATAGAGAACGGTACCTGCAAGATTTTTACCTACATTCATTTGTTTACTACCACTTTCACCATTACTTAAAATTACTGCTAATCCAGAATCTTGATGATAATAGTCACCTTCTCTAGTCCAACCAATGATATTATGATGATCTAGATAATCTCTTTGAGGTCCATAAGCAAAATGTTTTCTAACAAGAAGTAGTATATCAAGAAATTCTTTCATTGGAGCTATATTTTTTTCAGGAATTCCATAATAGTCACCATAAAAAATGCAAGGAATTCCTTTTTCTCTAAGCATAATCATACTATAAGCAAGAGGCTTGAACCATTCTTTTATCCAAGACTCAAGAGCTTGTCCAGGTTCAGTGTCATGATTATCAATAAAAGTGACAGCTTTTGAAGGACGTCTATCAACAAGTGTATCTTCAAAAATCTTACTCATATCGTAAGAATCAGAACTTTCAGATGCAGTCTTGAAATTGTTATGTAAAGGAACATCAAATAAAGCATCAACTTGGTCATTGTAGTCAAGATAGCTAAGAAGACTATCTATATTATAGCTATAATATTCTCCAACAGAGTATAAATCTTTGTTAAATGTAGTTTTCAATTCAGCAAGCCATCTTTTGAAAAAAGAAGAGCGTATATGTTTTAATGCATCAAGTCTAAATCCATCAACATTAGTCTGAGTTAAAAACCATTTTCCCCATGAATTAAGGTCATCAACCGTGTCTAAATTGTTAAAATCAACATCACATCCCATTAAATAATCATAGTTGCCAAGTTCCTTATCAACTTCATTACTAAAATGTTTTCCATAAAATCTATATATTCCATTTTCTTTAGCCTTATTGTCATAATCAATAGAAGTAAAATGAGACCAATCAAGTTTAAAATCAGAATATGTATTATTTCTTCCTGCAAAGTTATATTTAGTCCAAGCAGATATGGTTCTATAATCTCCTAAAACTTCATTTCTATTTTCAGGGTTGACTTTATATGCAATAATATCTTGCATTTCGTCAGCACCCATTCTATGATTTAAAACAATATCAGCAAGAACTTGAATGTCTTCCAATTGTAAAGCTCTAATTGCAGCAATATATTCATCCTTAGTACCATACTTAGTTCTAACAGTTCCTTTTTGATTAAACTCGCCTAAATCATAAAGGTCATATACACCATAACCTGTATCATTAATACCAGAAGCACCTTTATATGCTGGAGGAAGCCAAATGGAGGTAATACCCATCTTTTTTAAATTAGGAGCAACTTTTATTAGCTCTTGCCATAGATTGCAATTATTTGGTAGGTACCATTCAAAATATTGCATCATTGTTTTATTGTTTCTTTTCATAAGCAATCCTTTCAAATTTTTTATTAATTTAATTACATAAATATAATTATTTTATATTATATCATATAATTTTCTAAAAATAGATGATTTTTAGAAAAAAATATTGTATAATATATTTATTAACAAAATTTACAAAAAACTTAAAGGAGTTTTTATGGATAAAATTCGCGAGTTCATCACGATTATTGGCAATATTGAAATCTCCCAAATTGTAAATTTCATAATTGCCATTGCAGTAGTTATTATAGTTTTATTATTAGGACCAATAGTATCATATGGAATAGTAAAAGTATTTTATAGAAGAAGCGAAAAAGAAGAAATAAAAAGTTTTAAAATATACAGATCAATTAAAACATTTTTTGGAATATCAGGATTTTATATAGGAAGTAAGATATTAAACTTATATGAATTTCAAGATGTATTTTGTGACAAATGTTTTAAAGTAGTAATAATATGGACAATTGCAAGAATAATTGCAGGAGTATTTGAAGCAAGACAAATTTTAGTAGAAAAACTTACAAAAAATCAAAAAAATATAAGAAACAATTTTTTTACATCAGTTGTAAGTAGAGTAGTAGAAATAATATTGTATATAATAGCACTTTATTTAACATTAAAAGAATTTGGCTATGATATAGGAGGATTAGCAGCAGGTATAGGACTTACTGGAGCAGTTGTAGCATTAGCAGCACAAGATTTTATAAAACAAATCATATCAGGATTAGCAATTTTTACAGACAGGCCATTTGAAATTGGAGATTGGATTGATGTAGGAGAAATATCAGGAACTGTTGAAGATATAACAATAAAAAGTACAAGAGTCAGAACATTAGAAGATACAATAGTAATTCTTCCAAATGATTTAATAACAAATAGTAATGTAGTAAACTGGGGTAAAATTAGTAAAAGAGTATATAGAGCAAATTTAAAGTTTGCACTAGAAATAGAAGAATCTACTATTGAGAAAGTTATAAATAGAATTAGATTTATTTTAAAATATAATGAAGATGTTATAACAAAATCAATAAGTGTTTATCTTAGTAATATCGAAAAAGATGATATAAATATTGAAATATATTTAGAAACAACAATTACAAACTATTCAGATTATAGATTATTCTGCAATAAAGTAAATTTAACATTATTAAATATACTGGAATCGCAAGGTGTAAAACTTGCATATCCGGGGCAAAACGTGTATATTAAGGAAAACAGTAAAGAAGAGAGCAATAATAAGAAAAATGATGATGAAGAAAAGAAAATAATAAAACCTATAAAAATTATTAAGTAAATTCACAGAATAGACATAATACTTTGATAAAATAAATTCGTAAAATTAAGATTTAATAAAATATATGTTAACAAGTTAGGAAGGAAAATGATATGGAAGAATCAACAATATTAATTGTAGATGACGAAGCAAGAATAAGAAAATTATTAAAGGACTTTTTAGTAAAAGAAGGGTATAAAACTATTGAAGCAGAAGATGGAGAAAAAGCTATAAAAATATTTGAAGAAAAGAAAGAAAAAATAAGCTTAATTATATTAGATGTTATGATGCCAAAGCTAGATGGATGGTCAGTTTTAAGACAAATAAGACAAAGTTCAAAAGTGCCAGTAATTATGCTTACCGCAAGAGGAGAAGAACAAGATGAATTATTTGGATTTGAACTTGGAGTTGATGAATATATAACAAAGCCATTCAGTCCAAAAGTGTTAGTTGCAAGGATAAAAGTTATTTTAGATAGATCACAACTAAAACAAAATGAAGTAAAAGATTATGATGGAATAGTAATAGATACAGAAGGAAGAACAGTATCAGTTGATGGAAAAAATATTGAATTAAGTTTAAGAGAATATGAGCTTTTAAAATATTTATTAGATAATGAAAATGTTGCACTTTCAAGAGATAAAATCTTAAATAATGTATGGAATTATGACTACTACGGAGATTCTAGAACAATAGATAGTCATATTAAAAAGATAAGACACAAACTAGGAAAAAAGGGAAAATATATAAAAACAATGAGAGGTGTAGGTTATAAATTCGAGGTAAAATAATAATGAAAATAGAAGAAAAAGTAAAATCAATAAGGTTTAGATTATTTGGAATTTTATCAATTTTAATTATATTAATAATTTTTATAATAGTTGTAATAAATAGTATTGTTTTAGAGTCTTCTTTTACACATTCAAAAACAGAAACTGCAAAAAGTATAGCAAGAGAAATAAATATTTATTATAATGGTATATTTCAGTATAACAATATTAAATCTGAAATAAGGCAAATAGAAACTAAAAATGATATGCAGATAGTAATTGAAAATAATATTGAGGAAATCATATATATTTCAAATTCAGAAATGCTTAGCAATATATCAAAAATAAAAAATAGTATTACATCTAGAACTATATATTCAGATGAAAACACAATAATTGTAGATAGTAATGACAGTAGCAACAGATATATGATGCTTATATCTAATCTTGACAATGGATATATACTTTATATTAAAATACCAATTTCTCCAATAAAAGAATATGTAAAAATATCAAGTAGAACTCTTATGATGATTGGAATTTTAATAGCTATAATATCAGGAATTATAGTATCATTTATTGCAGAAAAGTTTACACACAGAATTGTCAAACTTAACAATATAACAAAGAAGATGTCTAAATTAGATTTTAGTGAAAAATTTCAAGAAACAGATTTAGATGATGAAATAGACACTTTAGGTAAAAATATAAATATAATGTCAGATAAGCTAGAATTAACAATAAGTCAACTTAGAAAAAATAATAATGATCTAGAAAAAGATATTGAAGAAAAAACAAAACTAGATGAAATGAGAAAACAATTTATCTCAGATGTATCACATGAACTAAAAACACCAATTGCACTTATACAAGGATATGCAGAAGGATTAATTGAAAATGTAAATAGTGATGAAGAATCAAGAAAATTCTATGCAGAAGTTATTATGGATGAGTCCAATAAAATGGATAAAATGGTAAAAGAGTTATTAGAACTTATGAAGTTAGAGCAAGAAGATAGAAAATTTGAAGATGTAGAATTTGATTTAACAGAACTTATTAAAGAAGAATTAAGAAGACAAACTAAGACATTAAAAGAAAATAAAATAGAAATCGATTTTGATGAAACTAAGAAAGTAAAAGTTTATGCATCACAAGAACATATAGAACAAGTTGTAAATAACTATTTAACTAATGCAATAAAAAATTGCAAAGTAAAAGAAAAAGAAAAGAAAATTGTTATAAGAACTGAAAAAACAAAAGACAACAAGATTAGATTATATGTATATAATACCGGTGATAAAATTGATGAATCTGTTAAGGATAAAATATGGAATAGATTTTATAAAGGAGATTCATCAAGAAACAGAGAAGATGGTGGAACTGGAATAGGTCTTGCAATAGTTAAAGCAATAATGAATAGATATAAAAATGAATATGGAGTAAAGAATTACAAAAACGGTGTGGAATTTTACTGTGACATAAATAGAAAATAATTTAAAATTTACTATGACATTATTGAATAATAACTACAAAAAATTAAATAAAATTACTATTGACATTAAAATATAGTTAAAATGCATTACAATAAAAGTTAATCACATAAATATAAAAAGAAATATTACAAACTTATTACAATTTAAATATTTAAATAAATCTGTTGATATTTTAATTTTTTAAGTTTATAATTGTAACATAACGAAAAAGCAAAATAGATCGGAGAAACAAATGACAAAGCTTGAAAGCCTTGAGGCTGTACACACACACACACACACACACACACACGTAATTTAATAAATAAAATAATAAACATAGATAAAGTGGCTATGTGTTTTAGTGAATTCTAAAATGCATGGCTTTTTAATGTGCAAAAATAACTATATTTTTAGTTATAAAAAATAAATATAAAAATAAAAAATCCAAGGAGGTAATCAAATGAAAAATTTAGCAAAAGCAAGAAATGAGGGAGGAATTACGCTTATAGCGCTTGTCGTAACAATAATTGTGCTTTTAATTTTAGCAGGAATATCGATTGCTATGTTAACTGGAGAAAATGGAATTTTAGGAAGGGCTAAACAAGCAAGTGAAATAACAAAAGATGCATCTGAAGAAGAACAGGTAAAATTAGCAGTTGTAAATGCGTTAATTAATGGTACAGGAACCCTTTCAACAGACAATATAAATAAAGCAATACAAAGTCAATTTGGTGCTGATAAAAGTGTAACGGGAAATGGACCATGGACATTTGAAGGAGAAAGAAATACTTATACAATAGAAAAAAATGGAAAAATAGAAAAATTAGAAAAATCAGATATAAACATAAGTTTAACAATAAAAGGAACACCTGTAGAAGAAAAAGATATTCCAATACCAGAGGGATTTGTACATGTAGGAGGAAGCATAAATGAAGGATTTGTAATATCAGATGTTAAAGAAGATGAAGGCAAAGATGTAGATAGTAATGATTTAAAAGGAAATCAATTTGTATGGGTACCAGTAGATAAAGACCAAAAAATAACAGCAAAAGTTGAAAGTAAAGAAGATATAACAAGTATAATAATAACAAATCCATTTGGAGATAAAATTGAAGAAAAAAATAATGTAGGAAAAACATATAGTAATGATTCAATAGAGCCAACAATAAATGGAGAATATAAGATAAAAGTGACAACAAGTAAAGGAGAAACAAGTAAGACATTAGAAGTATATAGTTTATATGCACAAAATTCTTGGGTAACAGATGAAATCATTCTTAAAGAACTTGAAAAAGAGCTTGAAAGTATAGCAAAAGCAGAAGATATGACAGTAGAAGAATTAATAGCCGAGGAAACTGGTGGAATGAGCCTAGATGAATTTTTGGCGATGCTAAAAAGCCAATATTTAACTATATACGAAGAAACAGAAGATTACAAGAACAACGTCAATACAAATGGAGGATTTTATATAGGAAGATATGAAGCAGGAGATTCATCAGCGGAATCAGATAGAACTGAATCAAATAGTAAAACAGGAGAATTAGTAATACAAAAAAATAAATATGTCTATAATTATATATCATATGATGATGCATTAAATAAAGCACAAGAATATGCAACAAATGCAGAAACAAATGTAACAAGTTCATTATTAACTGGAGCAGCATGGGATAGAACATTAGGGTGGTTATATGAAACGGGAGATAAAACAATAGAAGAATTAACAGAAGATAGTACAAGTTGGGGAAATTATGATTATGATACTTTTTTTGGTAAAAAGAATCCAAAAAAGACAGGGGAAAGTGACAAAACAAAAGCAAAAAATATATATGATTTAGCAGGGAACGTATCAGAATGGACTACAGAAGATGAGAAAGATGATTACGGTTGGCTTTCTAGGGACGGTATGTCGAGTATTAACGGAGTTGTGTCCGCTTATGCGACACTCCGCTGGCGTCATGATACGTCGAACCGACAGTTTATGAAGGAGGTTGGTTTTCGCCTTGCTTTATACTTGTAGAACTGGTATCAATGGATGTCAATGTCAATAGGTGTCAATAGGGACGGAGATTTTTGACAGCAAGAGCTTGAAATCTTAACTTTATAGAGTCTTTTTCTAGAGCTTGTCAATATCAGTGTGTAAATTAAATATAATTACTACTTTACAAAACTGTAAAATACTGGTATAATACTTACATGATAAATTTTAACAAAACAAATGTAAATATTATATCAGTATTTATTTCTTCTATAATTTTTTTTATAATATTTTTTATTCTAAATTATCCAAGTAATAAATTAAAAAAACAAGATATATCAGAAAATAGAAAGAGTGTATCAAATGAAACTTTAAACTCTAACATTTTAGAAGATATTGATGTAGCTTCAGTTAAAGAATGGTCTTTAGAAATTAAAGCATTAAATTTGAGTGCACCTATAAAGGAAATGCAATTTAATATTCCGGATGAAAATTACATTGGACATTTTAATGAATCTTCTATACTAGGAAACAATATAGCTTTAATAGCATATAATTTTGGAAAAAGTAAGAATTATTTTGCAAACTTAAAAGATTTAAAACCAGATGACGAAATAATATACAAAGTTGATGAGAATATAAAAAAATACAAAGTAATATCTAATCAAATAATAGAAAAAGAAAGTTTAAATTCTACAATAAAAGATAATAATGAAAATGAATCTACTTTAAAATTATTTACATATGTAATGGATTTAGATACTAAAATAAGATATGTATGTGCAAAAGAAATCATTGACATTTAAGACGTTTTCGAGCTATAATAATGATGTAGATTTATATAAAGGAGAAAAAGTTGATGCAAAGAAGTAATAAAAAAATGATAGTAATAGTTATTATTGCATTATTATTGATTATAGGGTTAGTTTTAGGATTTATACTAGGAAGAAACAAAAAATATTCTCTTAAATTAGAAGAGATAGAAGAAGATGATGTACAGTATTACGTTTTGCAAAAAGATAGTAAATTCGGTGTAATAGACAGAAACGGAGCAGTTGTAATTGAACCACAATATGATAATGTAAAAATACCAAATCCAACTAAAGATGTATTTATATGTTCAGTAGATATAGAAAATGATATTTGGAAAGCAGTAGACAAAACTAATACACAAAAATGGACAGAATATAGCAATGTAGATAGTATCTCATTAAGAGCAATTACAAGTTTAGTTCCATTTGAAAAAGATATTTTAAAATATAAAATAGGAAATCTTTATGGAATAATGGATTTTGATGGTAACAAAATAACTGATGCTATTTATGAAGATATTTCAAGTGTTGATTATAAAGAAGGATATTTAAAAGTTGAAAAAGAAGGAAGTTTCGGAGTAATCAATATAAGAGGTGTTCAAATATTAAAAGAAGAATATGACAATATTTTGTTTGATGGATATTATGATGAAAAAACAAAATATTCAGATGCAGGATTTATATTAAGAGTAAAAACAGATGATGGATATAGATATGGGTATGCTACAACAAGAGGAAAAATTATTCTAGAGCCTATATATAATGAAGTAAACAGACTAACAGAAATAGAAGATAATAATAATTTATATTTTATAACATCAGTAAATGGAAAATACGGATTTGTTAAAAATTCAAAAACAGTTTTAGAAAATGATTATAGAGAAATAAGATATGATAAAACAAATAATATTTTAATTATACAAAAAGATCAAAGTTATGGAGTATATGATATTCTTGGAAAAAATGTAATTCCAATAGACTACGATACAATCTTGATAGGAGGAGAATATATAAACGCATCTAAGGGTGAAGAAACAATAATATTTAATAAAAATGGACAAACTGTAAAAACTGATAATTCAAGTAAGGAGAGAGTCTCAAACAATTATAGCATAATAATTGACAAAGACAATAATTACAATATTGTTGATAACAGCGATAGGAAATTATTAAATGAAAATTACACTTATTTAGAGTATTTTAAAGATGATTTATTTATAGCAACAATGGGAACAAAAACAGGTGTAATTAGAGCAAATGGACAGGTAGCTGTGCCAATAGAATATAGTACAATTCAAAAAGTAGAAGATGCCAATTGCCTTCAAGCTACAATAGTTCAAAATAATATAACAGCTTTAATAAACAGTGAAGGAAAATTAGTACAAGGTTTAGAAAAATCTACTTTAATAAAGGAAGGAAATTATTTAAAAATATTATCTGATAATGATGTAAAATATTATACATTAGATGGAAATGAAACAAGTTATAAATCATTAGTTCCAGATAATAAAGTATATGCAGTAAAAAAAGATGGTAAGTGGGGAGTAGAATCTTCTCAAGGAAATATAATAGTAAATGCAGAATATGATTTTGTAACAGAACAAAATGGAAATTTCATAGGTGTTAAGAAAGACGGAAAATGGGGTGTACTTGATATTGACGGAAATGTAATAAAAGACATTCAATATGAAATAACATTTAATAATGTAAGCTTTTTAGGAGAATATTATAGAGTAAGTTCAAATGTAGGACTACCAATATATTGTGGAGGTTAATATGTATATAAAAGAAGAAGTATTAGATATAGTAAATAAAAGTGAAAATGAAGTTAAAGATGAATTTGAAAAAGTAAATAAATTATGTGAATACAACACTTTAAAAGTACTACAAGCCTTTCAAAATAACAATATTTCTGAGGTTCATTTTAATGAAACAACAGGATATGGTTATGATGATATAGGAAGAGATGCTATTGAAAAAGTTTATAGCGAAATTTTCGGAGTAGAGGATAGTTTAGTAAGAGGTCAATTTGTGTCAGGTTCACATGCTTTAAATGTTACTTTGTTTGGACTATTAAGACCAGGAGATACTTTGTTAACTATTGCTGGAAAACCATATGACACATTAGATGAAATTATCGGTATTAAAGAAAATCCTAGTTCATTAAAATCATTTGGAGTAAAATATGAACAAATAGATTTAATAGATAATGATTTTGATTACAATAAAATAGAAGAGAGATTATCAAAAAATGATGTAAAACTTGTAGAAATTCAACGTTCAAGAGGATATGCTTTAAGAAAAAGTATTACTCTTGACAAAATAGAAAAAGTAATAAAAACAATTAGAAATGTAAATAAAGATGTAATTATAATGGTAGATAACTGTTATGGAGAATTTACAAATAAAATTGAACCAAGTAATGTTGGTGCAGATATTGTAGTAGGATCACTTATAAAAAATTTAGGAGGAGGAATAGCTCCTAATGGTGCATATGTAGTAGGAAGAAAAGATTTAATACAATTAGTCTCAGAAAGACTTACTTTACCAGGAGAGGGAAGAGATGTAGGACCAACTCTAGGAATGAATAAAAAAATATTGCAAGGACTATTTTTTGCACCAAGTGTTGTTGCAAGCAGTTTAAAAACAGCGATATTAACAAGTAAAGTAATGGAAAACTTAGGATATAAAGTTGGACCAAAATGGAATGAACCAAGAGCAGATATTGTACAAACAATTGAATTTGGTGATAGAGAAAAATTAATAAAGTATTGCCAAGGAATACAAATGGGCTCACCAATAGATTCAAGTTCATTACCAATACCGGGAGATATGCCGGGATACGCTGATCAAATTATAATGGCAGCAGGAGCTTTTACACAAGGATCATCAATAGAATTAAGTTGTGATGCTCCATTAAGAGAACCTTATATTGCATTTCAACAAGGTGGATTAACATATGAGTATGGAAAATTAGGATTGATGAAGGCTGTAGAAAACTTAGTGGTTGAAAAATAATTATAACAATTCATATTTTTAAGTGTTAATTATGTAAATATAGTTATTTTTTCAAGCCTTGTTGTCGCTAGGCAACCTAACGGTTGTCACTCCATTCGCGCTTCGCTTGGTAGCGGCCAAGGCTTTTTCAAAAATAACTATATTTACATTCTTAAATAAAAGTTATGAATTGTTAAAATTAGAGGAATAAAAAAAATGAGAGTGGTAATAATTGGAGGCGGCCCAGCAGGAATGCTAGCCGCCATAAGTGCTAAAAAAGAAAAAAATGAAGTTACAATAATCGAAAAAATGAATAGTTTAGGAAAGAAATTACTCATTACAGGAAAAGGAAGATGCAATATAACAAATAACATAGATATTTCAGAATTTATAAAAAACATTCCTGGTAATGGGAAGTTTTTATATAGTGCTTTTCAAAATTTTAATAATGAAGATATAATAAAATTATTAGATATTCCAACAAAGGTTGAAAGAGGAAATAGAGTTTTTCCAGTTAGTGATAAATCTCTTGATGTTTTAAATGCTTTAATAAAAAAACTAGAAGGAGTAGAAATCATCACAAATTGTGAAGCAGAGGAAATAATTACAGAATGTATTACAGAAAAAGATTGTAACACAAAAGAAAAATTAGTCGCTAAAGACAAAAATTGTGAGAATAAGAACTCAAAATGCAAAGTTATAAGTGTAAAAACAAACAAGGGAATTTTTGATTGTGATAAAGTAATTTTAGCAACAGGAGGAGTAAGTTATCCTCGGAACTGGATCAACAGGAGATGGATATAAAATAGCAAAAAAGCTAGGACATTCTATTATTGAAATTAGACCATCTTTAGTTTCATTAAAAGTAAAAGAAAAAGATTTAAAAATTTGTAAAGAATTGCAAGGACTAAGCTTGAAAAATGTATCAATCAAATTATTAGAAGACAATAAAAAGGTATATGATGATTTTGGAGAAATGTTATTTACACATTTTGGAGTTTCTGGACCAATTATATTAAGTGGCTCAGCACATCTGAGAAATAGAAACATAAAAAATGTAAAACTTGTAATAGATTTTAAACCTGCATTATCAGAGCAAAAATTAGATGATAGAATTTTAAGAGATTTTGGAAATGAAAAAAATAAGAATTTCAAAAATAGTCTAAACGAATTACTACCACAAAAATTAATTCCAGTTATTGTTTCTTTAAGTAAAATTGATGAAAACAAAAAAGTAAATGAGATTACCAAAGAAGAAAGACTAAGATTAGTAAAATTACTTAAAAACTTCGAATTAGATATAGATGATTTTGGTAATATAGAAGAAGCAATAGTAACTTCAGGAGGAATAAACATAAAAGAAATAAATCCCAAAACAATGGAATCAAAATTAGTAAAAGGATTATATTTTGCAGGTGAAATAATTGATGTAGATGGTTATACAGGAGGATTTAATTTGCAGATTGCATATTCAACAGGTTATACGGCAGGGCTAAATTAAAAACGACACATTTGCTCTGCATAGCGATGTGTCGTTACCTTTTTTTATTGGTAACCGCATTACTGCGATTTCATTTCCTATAATTATTATACACAGTTTTATTATTTTTGTCAATGAATTGAATTAGAAAAGAGTAAAAAATGAGAACAATTAAAAATGAGAGTTATGCTGAAATAACAGTAAAAAAATCAAAGTTTATAGCAAATGTATTTCCAGTTAATAGTAAGGAAGAAGCAGAGAAAAAAATAGAAGAAATCAAAGAAAAATATAAAGATGCTAGACATAATTGCTATGGATATATTGTAGAAAATTTTGAAAAATGTAGTGATGATGGTGAACCAAGTAAAACTGCAGGAGCACCTATATTAGACATAATAAAAAGAAAAGAACTTCAAAATGTACTAATAGTTGTAACCAGATATTTTGGAGGTATTTTACTTGGAACCGGAGGATTGGTTAGGGCATATTCTAAAGCTGCTCAAGATGCTATAGAAAAAGTAGATGTAGTAAATAAAATAAAAGGAATTAGATATACAATTTACATAAAATATGATAATCAAAAAGATATACTATATTGGTGTAAAAAGTTGAATATAAATGTAATTGATACCAAATATGACAAATATATTGAATTAACATTAGAATCTACAAAAGAAAACAAAGAAAAATTTTTAAATAATATAAAAATAGAGCAAAACTGCATTATAATTAATGAAAATATATACATAGAAGATGAAAATATATAAAAAATAAGATTTTTAGTCGAAAAAAATTGTACGATATTTTGCAGTAAAATCAAGCATTTACAAGAAACTTGGTAAAAATTAGAAAAAGTACTTGCAAATCTAAATAAAAATGTATATAATGAAGTGGTAAAATTTTACAAGTAAAAAATTTTTATTTAGGGGGAAACGAAAGTGAATGTAAATGAAAAAATTAAAGTTTTAATTGCAGATGACAATTATGAGTTTGGAAATACTTTAAAGAATTATCTAAACGCAGATTCGGAACTAGAGGTTGTAGGAATTGCATCAGATGGAGAAGAAGCCTATGACCAAATTATAAGTAGCAAGCCAGATGTTGTTTTATTAGACGTAATAATGCCACATCTTGATGGCTTGGGTGTACTTGAAAAGTTAAGCAAAATATCTTTAGGAAAAACACCAATTTACATAATGGTATCAGCAGTAGGACAAGACAAAATAACACAAAAAGCAATTGCATTAGGTGCAGACTACTATGTAGTAAAACCTTTTGACATATCTGTATTAATAGACAGAATTAAAGAAATTAAAAACTATGATCCAGAAGAACTAAAAAAATCTATGACAGAAAATAGAGAACTAAAATCACAGTATATACAAGTGGGTAAAAAAGATGAAAAAGAAAATTTAGAAGCATTGGTAACAAATGTAATTCACGAAGTAGGAGTACCTGCACATATAAAAGGTTATCAATTTTTGAGAGAAGCTATAATTATGGTTGTTAATAATATAAATATTATTAATCAAATTACTAAAGAACTTTATCCAGAAATAGCTGAAAAGTTTAATACAACTCCATCAAGAGTAGAAAGAGCAATTCGACACGCAATAGAGGTTGCATGGCGGTAGAGGTGACCCTAAGACTGTAGAAGGTATATTTGGTTATACAATTTCTGCAGATAAGGGAAAGCCTACAAATAGTGAGTTTATCGCAATGATTGGTGATAAAATTAGATTAGAATTAAAGAGTGCATAAATAATAAAGATATGTATTAGTTTATCTAGTACATATTTTTTATTTATTTTGTGATAAAAACAAGATCCTGTTAATAATGTTCGTTTAACTACTTAAAATGATATTTAACTTTATGTAAAATTTACATAAAATTAATAAAAAGTATTGAAAAAATTTCAAAATGTAGTATAATATAAATACTTGTACGTGAAAAAATTAAAGTGGAGGAAAAGATTGTGATAGACCAAATTCAGCCAAACAAAACAAAAGACTTAGTAAAAATTAAAGTAATAGGAATTGGCGGTGGAGGAAACAATGCCGTAAATCAAATGATGAAATCAGATGTCGGTGAAGCTGAATATATACTGATAAATACAGAAAAAGGAATATTAGATAGAGCAGATACAAGTAAATGTAAGACTTTACAAATAGGAAACAACATAACAGGAGGCTTAGGAGCAGGTTCAAATCCAGAGATAGGTGAAAGAGCAGCAAGAGAAAGTATAGAAGAAATAGATAAACTTCTTGAAGATACAGACCTTTTATTTTTGACAGCAGGAATGGGTGGAGGAACTGGAACTGGAGCAATTCCAGTTATTGCAGAAGAAGCTAGAAAAAAAGGAATTCTAACAATAGGTATAGTAACAACTCCATTTTTATTTGAAGGAAAGCTAAGAAAAGCTAGAGCAAATATAGGAATACAAAGATTAAAGCCTAATGTAAATTCTCTTATTGTAATATCTAATGACCAATTAATAACAAGCACATCTCAAGATATATCTTTTATGAATGCATTTAAAATGACTGATGATGTACTAAGACAAGGAATACAATCAATAACAGAATTAATTAATTCAGTAGGAACAATTAATATAGATTTTGCAGATGTAAGAACAACTTTAAGCTGTGAAGGAATGGCATATATGGGAATTGGAGAAGCAGAAGGAGAAGATAAAGTAATTGAAGCTACAAACAATGCTTTAAACAATCCTTTAACACAAAATACAATTGATGGAGCCAAAGCAGTTATATTTAATGTAAAAGGTAATGAAGAAGTAGGGTTAGATGATGTTAATAAAAGTGCAGAAATGATTGCTGAAAGGGTTAATCCAGATGCAAACATTATATTTGGAACTGTTATAGATGAAAGCTATGGAGATAGAGTAGAAGTTACTGTTGTAGCAACAGGAATAGAAAAAAAAGGAGAAAACTAAAGAATGAAGATAAGTGAATTTAACTTATTAGAAATAGATATATTTGATGGAGATAATCTAATTTATAATGGAATGAGCGAAAATGTTCCAGAAGAATTAAAAGAAGAACATGTAAAAATTATAGGAATTGATGGAAAAAAAGTTATTACTAAATTAGATAAATAAAATGTATAAATCACCCATAAGTGGAAATAATCCTAAAAAGAAAATTTTGGAAAAAGGAGTACACTTATGGGTGATTTTAATAAAAAGTATGTGATTCGAGAAGCAGAAAATATTTTAGAGGAATTTAATAAAAAAGACAAAGAAGAGAAGAAACAAATATCAGATTTAAAAAAGAATTTTAGAAAAGCAAAAAGAGTAAATATTATACTAAAAGTAATTATAGCAGTAATGTCGATTGGTATGGTAATGCTAATTGTATAAATTATAGTAATCATAAACTCCACTTGTAATTCATATATTATAAAAGAATTATAAGAGGAGTTTTTTCATGGATAAAAATTTAAGTGAAGAGGAAAAAATTAAAAGAGCAGAAGAAATATCAGCAAGAAGATATAATAGAATACCAGTAAGTAATATAAATTCTATGCCAAAAAAAAGGTTGTCTTATTTAAGCAAAATTTTTATACAAGTTATATGTAGTATATGTATATTTGGTATTTTCTACTTTATAAATCAAAATAATAGTTATGCAATAGAAAAAATAAGACCAATTTTTTCTGAAGATACAGACTTTGGACAAATATATAATCAAATAGACAGTTTTTTTAAAAATGTAACAAACACTCTAAATAATCAAAATCAAGAAAATACTGTAGAAGATAAAACAGATGCAGAAGGCAATAATATAGAGAATAATACAATTAATGAAAGTAATAGCACAGTAGAAGAAAATAATAATAATGTAGAAGAAGATAATCTGGAAAACAATAATAATGTAGAAAGCAATGATAATGAGGAAAACAATAATAATGTAGAAAATAATAATCAACAAAATGAAACTCCAGGGATAGGAGGAGGAGATGAGGTTGCAGATATAAGTGAAACAGATCAAGACGTGCTATATATCAAATCAAATGCTAGTTTTATCAAACCTGTAAATGGATACATAACTTCCGGATATGGAGAAAGAGAAGCAACTGAAATAATATCAGCAAATCATGCAGGAGTTGATATTGGAGCTAATACTGGAACAGAGATTATTGCTTCTATGTCTGGAACAGTTGAACTAGTTTCAAATTACGGTGATTATGGTAATCATTTAACAATAACAAATGGGGAAATAACAACACTTTACGCACATTGTAGTAATATATTTGTGAAACAAGGAGATTATGTTGAACAAGGACAAAAGATAGCAGAAGTTGGCTCAACAGGAAGAACTACAGGACCACATTTACATTTTGAAATTAGAAGAAATAATAAAACTATTGATCCACAAAAGATTATTGAGTTGTAAAGTTTGTTTTTAATTATTAAGAAAAAGGAGAATTAAAAAGTACATGCAGATAAAAGTAGATTTAAAAATTTTTTTATTTTTTTTAATCTTTTTAGTAACTAAAAGAATAAAAATATATGGAATATTGATGCTTTTTGCACTTATTCATGAGTTAGGACACTTAGTATGTGGGTTAATTTTAGGATTTAAACCAGAAAACATGTCAATTCTTCCATATGGACTAAAAATAAGATTTAAAACAAAAACAGGAGATTATAACAAAAGAATTGTAAAAGGCAATATGTTATCAATAAAAAAAATTGTACTAGCATTAGCAGGACCATTTACAAATGTTATATGTTTAATAATTACATTTTTTATAAATAAAAATAGTATTGTAAATTTAGACACTTACCAAAATATAATGTATGCTAATATACTTTTAGCGATTTTTAACTTACTGCCAATATATCCATTAGATGGAGGAAGAATATTAAGAGAACTGATACATATTTTTTGTGGATTAAGAAAAAGTTACATATATGCTCAAAATATATCTGAAATAACATTGTATTTAATTTCTATATTATCCAGCATCTTAATTTTATATTATAAAAATATAGCAATTTTTGTAATATTAGTATATTTGTGGATAATTGTTTTTAAAAATAAAAAAGAGATAAGATTTAAAGAAAAAATCTATGAAAGTATTGATAAATTTAAGAAAAATTAAATTTGCTGAAAAATAGTAATAAATATGGAGTTAAATATTCTGGGAAAAAATGTGAGTTAAATATTATGAAAAAAAACTTGCATAATTAAAAAAAATGTGATACAATTGATATATAATCGGCTTTTTATATGAAAAAGGAGAAAATAATTAAAAATTATGAAAATTAAAGAATTAGGAAATAAGTTAATAGATGGGATAGTAAATACATGGAAAAGACTTGGACAAGAAGATGTACAACAAGATGTAGAAGTAGTCTATCCAGCTGATACTATTGCGGAATTAAATGCACTTGGAGGAGTTGTAAATTATAAATCCAATTTAGAAAAAGATGGAAAAGAAAAAGAAGGAATGTTAAAATCTTATTTCAATAGAGATAAAAATGGAATAACGAAACAACCTAAAGAAAAACAAAAAGATATTGACAAAGATGCTAAAGGTAAGGAAAAAGATAAAGATAAGGACAAAGATAGAGTAGAATAAAAATAAAATGCACCAAATATTAATTTTTAATATTTTGGTGTATTTTTATTTATTCTATTGAAAAAATAATAACAATATAATAAAATAAAGCTATAAAAAATAATCAAATGAAAAGAAAAGGAAAAAAATTTATGCAAAATTTAAAAAAAGAAAAAGGAATAACCTTAATAGCATTAGCAGTTACAGTAGCTGTTTTAATTTTAATATCATTTCCAATAGTAGTTAATGTAACTAATGTAACAGACTTAGCAGCATATTCTAAATTTAAAGATGATATTGATAATTTAAGAGAAAATATAAGTGTTGCATTTCATGATGATGATATTTCTTTAATAGGTCCTGAATATAAAGGAACACTAGATTTTTTGGAGTTAGAGCAAAATGGAAAACCAGTAAAAAATGAAAATGATAATGATGTGTATTATGCAATAAATATTGATGAAGTAAACAAAAGATTACCAATAGATATGAGAAGCTTAAATTATGGAATTGGAAATAGTCAAATAGGAGTAGGAAATATATATTTTGGAACAAACGATGTATATATAATCAACCAAGCTAGTAGAACAATTTATTATGTAGAAGGTATAGAATATAAAAGCAAGGTATTTTATAGATTACCAGAAGACTTGTCAAATGTTGAAGTTGGAATTAAGCCAGGAGAGATAATTAAAGACTTTAATAAAGTTTATACAGACATAAATGGAGATAAAGCTAAAATACCAGTAGGATTTAAAGTATCAGAAAATGAAGATGAACAAATTGTTTCAAAAGGATTAGTTATTATTGATGAAAAAGGAAACGAATTTGTGTGGATCCCTGTAAATAGCTTAAAAAACGAAAACGGCAATTTACTAGATATAAAATATGATAGATACATGTATGGAAATCAGATAGATGGTGGTTTAGATGATGTATATAAATGTACCAAGATATATAATAATAAAGATGATAAATATTTCTTTTATGAAACAGATAAAAATTCAGAAGAATTAAGTGTGCTAGAAAATAAAGGATTTTATATAGCTAGATATGAAGCAGGATCTAATGAAGCAAGAACAGAATCTTCAGATAATGTTGCTCCAGTAGTAAAAAAAGGTGTAAATGTATATAACTATATAAAAAGAAATGATGCAAAAAACTTAGCAGAAAATTTCTTAAATAACGAGAATGTATCAAGTAGACTATGCACAAGTCAAGCATGGGACACAGCACTTAAATTTTTAGAGCAAACTGGGAATGCCAGCTATCTAACAGATAGTAGTTTAGGAAATTATAGTGGTTCACTACAATTAACTGGTAACACAACAGCAGTAAATAATATATTTGATTTAGGCGGAAATGTTAATGAATGGACAACAGAATTATATTCTGATGATTCATCACAATTTACTGTAAGAGGTGGTTCAGCAGAAAATACATCAAGTGGAAATCCAGTTGCTTCACGAATTCCAACTGGTGATATTAAATCAGATAATATTGGATTTAGAATAGTATTATTTTTAAGTGCAAATGCTTCAAATGTTCCATTAGATGAAATAAATGTAGGAGATGTAGTAAACTATACTCCTGACACAGATACAAGTAGTTTTTCTTTAACAACCGCAATGAGTGGATATACAACAGATCAAAATATAAAAAGAGAAACTTATACATGGAAAGTATTAAATAAAAATGGTAATGGAAGTGTAGATATAATGGGTGTACCAACAGCTTCAATGATGATAGTAAATTTCATGGGAGCAACAGGATATAATAATAGTGTATATTATTTAAATGAAATATGTAATCAATTATATAGTAATAATGCACTTGGAACAACTGCAAGAAGCATAAATTTGGATGATATAGAAAATAAAATGAATGAGGCAGGAAAAACGGCAAGGAATGATTATGTTGAGAGTGGTAGTAGTACAAAATATGGAGCAACAAAAAACTATTCAGGAGCTAATGCATGGTATCCAAATTTAGCAAAATATGAAAATGTATTAGGAATAGATGATGAACCTGTGAAAACAAATGGGATAGGAAAGAGTCATAATGGAACAGACTTAACGGAAAATGGAATAACAATACCGTTACTAGAAAATGATACAAGTTCAAAATTAAAGGCAAATAGCATAACTGTAAAACAAACATGTTATTACTTTGGTTTATCAAATGAATATTTTTATGATGAAGATTTCTATAATTTATTTTTTGAAATAGAAAGTTATTATTGGCTTGCTTCTCGCTATACTTCATGTCTCGATAATTATGCAACATTTGGGCTTTTTCGTGTACAAAATAAAATAATTTTTGGTGACAATATGTATCGCTCTAGCGATAGTTTCGGTGGCAACTATAACAATCGTGTTGCTCCAGTAGTTCGTCTAGGAAATAAAATAAAATGGACACAAGAAGATAATGGTTCATGGAATTTAGCAAAATAAGTAAAGATATAACATATAATTAAGCAATATTGCCTAATTATATGTTATTTTTTATGTTTAACAGTTACGAGTAAAAAACAAAGAAAATAAAAAGTTATATAAAATATATTGACAATACCATATTATGGAAGTACAATATAAATTATTAATTTATTTTTATAAAATTTAATTAAAATTATTTCTAAATTATTTTATTCGTAAATAATATCAAAATAAAAAATTATAAAACACTTATCTCAAAAGTAGATATGATGTAAACATAATGAATATAATTAAAAGACAAGCAAAAGGAATTGTATATAATGTAATTTTTTAGAAATAATAATTTTAGAAAATTTACGAAAAATATTTAAAAATTGTATAATTTATGCTATACTATAAATATATAATAAAGAGAGGTGTATTGATATGATACAGGTAGAAAATATACAAGATTTAAAAACGGCAGTAAACCAAAATGGAGAAATGGTTATTACTATGAATAATAATAATATTGTAATTATGAAGATGGAAGAATATAGGAAAAAACTACTAAAGGAAGATTTGGAAAAAAATCTATTAAAGGCAGAAGAAGATATAAGAAATGGCAGAGTAAGAGATGCAAGAGAAGTTTTTAAAGAATGGGAAAAAAAATACCGAATATAACATAAAACTGGCAGATCAATTTTTAGAAGAATTTGAAGAAATATGTGACTATATTTCTAATAAATTAAAAAATATAGATGGCTCAAATAGATTAAGAAAAAAAGTAATATATAATGTTCTTTTACTAGAAAACTCGCCAAAAATGTTTACTGAAATAGAAAAGACAGATAGAACAGAAAGAAAATATAGAAGAATGGTTGTAAATAATTATGTTATTTTATATACTATAGATAAGCTCAAAAAAGTAGTATATGTTGCACATATATATTATGATGGAAGAAATTATTTAGATGGTGGTTTGTCATAGGAAATAAAGAAATTATATTAAAATAAAAAAATGATTAAATATTTATAAAAATAAATAAAAAGATATAGCATACAGTTAAGCAACAGTTGCAAAACTTATATGCTATATTTTTTATGTAAATTAATAGTTGATATGTCAAATGGAGAGAAAAATTTATTAAGATTACATATATTTTAAGAAAAATACTTGACAAATTCACAAAAATGGTGTAAAGTATATATGCTTTACAGTGATAATTTCAAAGAATGATAATACTCTTGTTTTCACATATGAATTTAATTAATGTGAGAAAGGAATGGAATTTAATATGGATAAACATATAGAAGTAAGTATGCTATGGGAAATCTATGGCAGTCTACTTACAAAAAAACAATATGATGTATTAAATGATTATTATAATAGAGATTTATCACTATCAGAAATTGCTGAAAACAACAATATATCAAGACAAGGAGTAAGAGACTTAATAAAGAAAGGAGAAAGCAAACTTTTCGAATACGAAGAAAAGTTAAAGATTATGAAAAAAAATACAGAAAACGAACGAACAATACAACTAGTTTTATCTCAACTAAGTAAAATACAAGAAAACTCATCAGACAAACAAATAGAAAAAATACTAAATGAAGTACAAAAAGAATTAAGCGTTATGGCTTAAAAAAGGAGGAGTAAATAATGGCTTTTGAAGGATTATCAGAAAAGCTTCAAGCATTTACGAGAAAACTAAGAGGAAAAGCAAGAATAACAGAATCTGACTTAAATGAAATGCTACGAGAGGTTAAACTTGCATTATTAGAGGCTGATGTAAATTTTAAGGTTGTTAAAGAATTTATAAATAATATCCATGAAAAGGCATTAGGTAGTGATGTATTAAAATCACTTACTCCTGGACAACAGGTTGTAAAAATAGTAAAAGATGAATTGATTGAATTATTAGGAGGAACAGACAGTAAAATCGCTTTTACTCCAAATCCACCAACAGTAATTATGCTAATAGGACTTCAAGGTTCTGGTAAAACTACAACAGCTGGAAAATTAGCAAATTTATTGAGAAAACAGGGAAAAAATCCTCTTTTAGTTGCATGTGATATATATAGACCAGCAGCAATAAAACAACTTCAAGTAGTTGGTGCACAGCTAAATATACCAGTGTATGCAAATGAAGGAGCAAAAGATGTTGTAAAAATTGCAAAGCAAGCTAAAGAAATTGCTATTAGTAAACTAAATGATGTTGTAATTTTAGATACAGCAGGAAGACTTCAAATAGATGAAGAACTTATGCAGGAATTAAAGAACATTAAGCTAAGTGTTAAGCCACACGAGATTCTTTTAGTGGTAGACTCAATGACAGGTCAAGAAGCTGTAAATATAGCTAGTAAGTTTAATGAAGATTTAGGAATAGATGGAGTTATACTTACTAAACTTGATGGTGATACTCGTGGTGGTGCTGCAATATCTGTTAAAAAAGTTACTGGTAAACCAATTAAGTTTATTGGAACAGGTGAAAAACTAAATGAAATAGAAGAATTTCATCCAGATAGAATGGCATCAAGAATACTTGGTATGGGAGATGTGCTTTCAATAATAGAGCAAGCAGAAGACCAATTTGATGCAGAAGAAGCAGCCAAGTTAGAAAAAAAGCTTAGAAAAAATAAAGATTTAGATTTAAATGATTATTTATCACAATTAAGACAAGTAAAGAAAATGGGTTCATTTTCTTCAATACTTAAAATGATACCACGGTATGAATAAATTAAATGTAAATGTTGATGATAAAGAATTTGAAAAAATCGAAGCAATTATCTGCTCAATGACAAATGAAGAAAGGGAAAATCCAAAGTTACTTAATGCATCAAGAAGAATAAGAATTGCAAATGGTAGTGGAACTCAAGTTCAAGATATAAATAAATTTATGAAATCATTTGAAATGACTCAAAGTATGATGAAGAAAGTTAAATCAGGAAATCTAGATCCAAGAATGAAAAAGATGATGAGCAAAATGAATTTTGATAAAATGTCAGAAGAAGAATTAGATGATTTAGCAAACAAGTTTAAAGAATAATAAAACTTTAATTTAACATAGAAAAAAATTAAGTAAGTTGCTATAAGCAATAAAATAAATTAAGTTATTAAGTTTTTAAATTTAATATAAATATAATATTTTTTAGGAGGTGAAAATATGGTTAAAATTAGATTACAAAGAGTAGGAGCAAAGAAAGCACCTTTCTATCACATTGTTGTAGCTGATTCAAGATCTTCAAGAGATGGAAAAATAATTGAACAAATAGGAACATATGACCCAATGAAAGATCCAGCAGTTATTGTTTTAGATAATGAAAAAGTTGCTACATGGATAAAAAATGGAGCTCAACCAACAGACACAGTAAAAGCTTTAATAAATAAAGCAAAATAGGGAGGAGTAATTCAATATGGAAGAAATCCTAAAAACAATTATTGAAAATCTTGTTGATAATAAAGAAGCCATTTCAATAGAAAAGGTTGAGGAAGATTTTAAAGATGTTTATAAAGTCAAAGTTGACAAAGATGAAATGGGAAAAGTTATTGGAAGACAAGGAAAAATAGCACAAGCTATTAGAACAATAGTAAAATCACTTGGAGCAAAAGAGAAAAAGAGAATTGATGTAGAGTTTGTAGACTAACTATAATATGGAGGATAAATATTTTGAAATTAGAACTTGGTAAAATAGTAAATACATTTGGGCTAAAAGGTGAAATAAAAGTATATCCATATGTAGACTATATATCAAAAGTCAAAAAAGTTTATATAAAAAATTCTTTAATGGAAATTGAAAGAGCAAGATATCAAAAGAACATTTTCATAGTTAAATTAAAAGGAGTAGACACAATTGAACAGGCAGAAGAACTTAAAAATTTAAGTATAGAAATGGAAAGAGAAGATGCTCCGACTCTTCCAAATGGAACATATTATATAAATGATTTAATTGGATTTGATGTATACACAGATGAAGGAAAGCTTTTAGGAAAATTAGATGACATATTTAACACAGGAGCAAATGACATTTACCAAGTAGGAGAAATATTATTACCAGCAATTAAAGAAGTTATTAAACAAATAGATACAGAAAATAAAAAAATAACAGTTCACTTAATAAAAGGTTTAGTATAAAGAAAGGTAGATAAAATGAAATTTGATGTGCTTACACTCTTTCCAGAAATGTTTGAACCAATTAAACATAGTATTATCGAAAGAGCAAGCAAAAAAGATTTAATAGATATTAGTTTAATAAATATTAGAGATTTTTCAAAAGACAAACATAAGCATGTTGATGATACACCATATGGTGGAGGAGCAGGTATGCTTTTAAGACCAGATGTTGTATATGATGCTTATAGTTCTGTAAAAAAAGGTAATTCAAAAGTAATTTATTTATCACCAAAAGGAAAATTACTAAATCAAACTTTAGCAAGAAACTTAGCTAAAGAAGAACATTTAATATTATTATGTGGACACTATGAAGGTATAGACCAAAGAGTTTTAGATGAAATTGTAGATGAAGAAATTTCAATAGGAGATTATGTACTAACAGGTGGAGAGTTGCCAGCAATGGTTTTAATTGACACAGTTAGTAGATATGTGGATGGAGTTTTAAGTGATGATTCAACATTAGAAGAATCATTCTCAAAAGGATATGAAAATTTACTTGAATATCCTTCATATACAAGGCCAGTAGAATTCAGAGGAAAAACTGTACCAGAGGTTCTTACTTCAGGAAATCATAAAGAAATTGAAAATTGGAGAAAAGAACAATCACTTATTATGACTTATAAAAAAAGACCTGAGCTTTTAAATGAAAAACAAAAAGCTGAGGCAGAAAAATTATTAGAAAATTAAGAAAGGAGAATATCATGGACATTATTAAATCAATTGAACATGAACAATTAAAAAGTAAAGTTCCTAATATAAAAGTTGGTGATACTATTAGAGTACATCAAAGAATAAAAGAAGGAAATAGACAAAGAATCCAAGTCTTTGAAGGAACTGTAATTAAAAAACAAAATGGTGGATTAAATGAAACATTCACTGTTAGAAGAATATCTTATGGAGTAGGAGTTGAAAAAACATTTTTATTACACTCTCCATTAGTTGAAAAAATCGAATTAGTTAGAGTAGGAAAGGCAAGAAGAGCAAAATTATATTATCTAAGAGAGAAATTAGGTAAATCTGCTAAGACAAAAGAAAATGTTGGAGCAAACCTAAATAGAGATGATATAGTTGTTAAGGAAGAAGTTCCAGAAACAGTTGAAGAAGTTGTAGAAGAAACTGTAGACACTGTATCTGAAGAAAAAGTAGAAGAAGTAAAAGAAGCTCCTGTAGCAGAAGAAACAGTAGCTAACGAAGAAGCTAAAGCTGAAACTCCAGCAGAGGAAGTTAAAGAAGAAAAGCCAGCTGAGGAAGTTCCTAAAGCCGAATAAACTTTTGATTAAACACAGTACAATAAAATGTACTGTGTTTTTTCTACAATTTTGTAGCAGTATCCAAAGCAAGTTTTATCATATTATCTAAAGACTGCTCTCTATCTTTACTAGATATTTCTTCAGTTTTAAATCTGGAATCTACTGCAGTAAGCAAACAAGCAGCTTTCTTATTTAAATATTTAGCTGTATAAAATAATGCAAAAGACTCCATTTCTGCACCAATTATGTTTAAATCTTGTGGAAAACGAGCTTTAAATTCATCAAAATTTTTAACATAATAATCAAAAATTTCACTACAAATGATATTTCCTTTAAAAAGTTTTATATTTTTTTCTTTAGCTGTTTGTTCAAGTAAATTATTTAGTTCTCTATCGGCTTCTATTAAATGACATTCTTCGCCAGTTAAACCTTTTGCAAAGTTCCCTTCTGTATAACTATTATCAACTAAAACAGTGTCTAAGAGTTCTATATCTGGAACATATACTCCACAAGAACCAAGCCTTATGATAATATCTACATTATAAATTTTAAAAAGCTCATAGCAATAAATTCCTATGCTAGGCATACCCATTCCAGAAGCAAAAACTGTAAGTCTGACTCCTTTGTATTTTCCAGTATAACCATACATATTTCTAACTGTATTTACTAATTTTACATCAGTCAAAAAATGTTCTGCAATATACTTTGCCCTCAAAGGATCTCCAGGCATTAAAACTATTTTTGCAATATCTTCTAATTTAGATTCAATATGTGGTGTCATAAGAACCCACCTTTCTTGCCATTCTAAAAGGCATACAAAATAATAAAAATTTTCTTAATTAACTTTCTAAAGAATAATTTAGAATTATTATATTTCTTTCTAAAAATTAAGTCAATATAACTATTGCCAAAAACTCTAAAAAGGTATAAAATAGTAGCAAATTATGCGGAGCTTAGATTATCTAAGAAATCTATTTAATACCAAACCTTTGCTCCGTCATTTAGTAGGAGATTTTATGAACAAAAAATGGAGTATAAAAGGGGAAAATAAAGATAGAGCACAAGAGATATCAAATAAATTTAATTTAAATATGCTTACATCTAAAATAATAGCTCAAAAAAATTTGAACGATGAAGAAATAGAAAAGTTTTTAAATCCAACTAGAAAAGACTTTTATGACCCATTTTTAATGCCTGATATGGAAAAGGCAATTGATAGAATAATAAAGGCTATAGATAAAAAAGAGAAAATAATAATATATGGAGATTATGATGCAGACGGGATTACAAGTACAACAATATTAAAAAGATTTTTTAAAGATAGAGGAATAAAAGTTGATTCATATATACCAAATAGATTAGATGAAGGATATGGGTTAAATAAAGATGCAATAGAGCATATTGCAAATGATGGATATAATTTAATTATAACAGTTGATTGTGGAATAACAGCAATAGAAGAAGTTAATCTTGCAAAAGAACTTGGGGTTGATGTTGTTATAACAGATCATCATGAAACATTGGATGAACTACCAAATGGAGTTGCAGTGGTTGATTGTAAAAGAAAAGACAGTAAATATCCATTTAATGGATTAGCAGGCTGTGGTGTAGCTTTTAAGCTGACTCAGGCGTATTGTAAAAAATTAGATATAAATGAAAATGAATGTTTAAAATATCTGGATTTAGTTTGTGTAGGAACTATATCTGATATAGTTCCATTAGTGGATGAAAATAGATTAATTGCAAAATTAGGATTAAAGTTAGTAAATCAAACTAAAAATTTAGGATTGAAAGAAATATTAAATTTAACAGGATTCAAGAAAATTGATTCAGTAACGATTTCTTTTGGAGTATCACCAAGAATAAATGCATGTGGTAGAATGGGACATCAAGAAGATGCACTGGAATTATTTTTAACAGATGATCCAATAGAGGCAAGAAAGTATTCTCAAAAACTTGAGGAATATAATAGATTAAGACAAGACATAGAAAAGAAGATATATGAGGAAGCAGTTATAGATGCAGAGAAAGAAATAGATAAACCTTGTATTATATTAGGAAGCGAAAACTGGCATCATGGGGTTATAGGAATTGTATCATCTAAAATTACTGAAAAATATTATAAACCAAGTATATTACTATGTATTGAAGGGGAAAATGCTAAAGGTTCTGGAAGAAGTATAAGTGGATTTGATTTACATGAAGCAATAGTAGATTGTAGCAAGTACTTAAAGCACTTTGGAGGACATAGCATGGCAATAGGACTTTCACTGGATTCTAAGGATATTGATAAATTTAAGGAAGAGTTTGAAAACTATGCTAAAGAAAAGATTACAGATGAAATGATACCTGAATTAAACATAGACAGCATTATTACTGAAAAAGATTTAAATGTAAGTGTTGTTAAAGAATTAGATTTGTTAGAACCTTTTGGAGAAGCAAATAGCAGACCAGTTATAATATTTAAAAACTTAAAAATTCTTTCAATAAGATCATTGTCAGAGGGAAAACATTTAAAGCTTACTGTAAAAAGTGACAATTCCATAGTTGATGTAATTGGATTTAATTTAGGAAATTATGCAGATTTGTATCAAATAGGTGATAAAATTGATATAGTAGGAAATCTAGAAATCAATAGTTTTAATAATACAGAAAAAGTTCAAATAAATTTAAAAGATTTAAGAAAATCAATAGCCTAATATATTTTCTTACATAAGAAGGAGGAAATGTTAATTTTAAGATTAACATAAAATATAAAATGGCAAAAGTAGAAGAAAAAGAAATTAAAGATATAATTCAAGAACTTAAAAACCATAATAAAAGGGCAGATACAAAACTTGTTACTAAAGCATATAATTATGCTGTTCTTCATCATGGAGACCAAAAGAGAAAATCTGGTGAACCATATATAATTCACCCTGTTCAAGTTGCCTATATATTAGCAACTCTCGGATTAGATGATGCAACAATTTGTGCAGCTTTAATGCATGATTTAGTAGAAGATACAGATGTGACATTAGATGATATAAAAACTGAGTTTAGTGAAGAAATAGCAGAAATGGTTAATGGAGTTACTAAACTTGGAAAAATTAATTATGAAAGTAGAGAAGAAGAACAAGTAGAAAATTATAGAAAAATGTTTCTTGCTATGGGTAAAGATATTAGAGTAATTCTAATAAAATTATCAGATAGACTTCATAATATGAGAACATTAAAATATTTATCAAGAGATAGACAAATAGCTATTGCAAAAGAAACTATAGAACTTTATGCTCCTCTTGCAAATAGACTAGGTGTTTATTCATTAAAATGGGAACTTGAAGATTTAGCTTTTAAATATTTATATCCAGAAGAATTTAGAGAGCTTGTAGAAGGAATAAACAAAAAGAGAGAAGAAAGACTAAAGTTTATTGATGCAATAACAGATGAAATTAAAGTTCATTTAAAGAAAGAGCATATTGTATCGGAAATAACAGGAAGAGCAAAACACCTTTATTCAATATATAGAAAAATGCAAAGAGATAATAAAACTCTAGATCAAATTTATGACTTATTTGCACTAAGAATTTTAGTAAATTCAGTAAAAGATTGTTATGCAGCACTTGGAGTAGTACATGAATTATATACACCAATGCCAGGAAGATTTAAAGATTATATATCTGTTCCAAAACCTAATATGTATCAATCATTACATACAACATTAATTGGACCAAACGGAACACCATTTGAAGTACAAATTAGAACATACAATATGCATAGGATTGCAGAGTTTGGTATAGCTGCACATTGGGCATATAAAGAGCAAAGCTTTTTAAAAGGAAAGAAAGCCAATGTTACTGTAACAGAGGACAAACTATCTTGGCTTAGAGAAAGCTTAGAATGGCAAAAAGATATGCAGGATCCACAAGAGTTTTTAACAACTCTTAAAACAGAACTTTTTGAGGATGAAGTATATGTATTTACACCAAAAGGAGAGATTAAGACTTTACCAAAAGGAAGTACTCCAATTGATTTTGCTTACAATATACACGCTGAAATTGGAAACAGAATGACTGGTTGCAAGATTAATAGCAAAATGATGCCAATTATAACTAAGTTAAATAATGGTGATATTGTAGAAATAATTACAAATGATAATAGCAAAGGACCAAGTAGGGATTGGCTTAAATTTGTAAAAAGTTCTTCAGCTAAAAATAAAATATTACAATGGTTCAAAAAGAATGAAAGACAGCAAAATATTGAAAAAGGAAAAGAAATAGTTGAAAAAGAGATAAAAAGAATTGGAATGAACCATGATGATTTCTTTATTCAAAAATATTATGGTCCAATGCTTCAAAGATATAATTTTAGAAATTTAGATGAAATGTATTCAGCAGTTGGATTTGGCTCAATTGGAGCTAGTAAAATTATTTCTAGAACTTTAGAAGAGTACAGAAAATTTAATAATGAAGAAGAAGACAAAACATTAGAAGCAAAGCTACAAGAATTAAATAAAGAGAATAGACCAAGGACGTCTAAGACTGGAATTATAGTAAAAGGTATAGACAATTGTTTGGTAAAAATTTCAAAATGTTGTTCACCAGTTCCAGGTGATGAAATTATTGGATATATTACAAGAGGAAGAGGAGTAACAGTTCATAGAAAGGATTGCAAAAATGTTAAAGACCTTTTAGAAGATGAAGGAAGGATAATTGATGTTTTCTGGGATGATGAAAAGGAACACTCATATAATGTAGAAATAAATATTTTTGCAAATGATAGAATAGGACTTTTGGCGGATATTATGAATGTTATAGCAACATCAAATGTAAATGTTGTAGCTGTAAATTCAAAATCTACCAAAGAAAAAATAGCTAATATAGAAATTACAATAGAAGTAAAGAGCTTAGAAGACCTAAATCAGGCAGTAAGAAAATTAGGAAAAGTAGACAGTGTATATGAAGTAAGACGTAAGAAATAATTGCATTGAAATCCAGTTGATATAAAAGATTTTTAAGGAGAAAGAAATTGTATAATTTATTAGTTTTAGTAATATGTAAAATACTAAGTTTTGGAATAAGAATATTCAAAAAAAATAGTGGTAATGTAGTCGGCAAAATTGCAAAAAAATTAAACCCTGATATAATAAAATATTTTAAAATAAATTGTCCTGTTATTGCTATAACTGCAACAAATGGTAAAACTACCACGAACAACGTTATTTCATGTATTGTAAAGAAAAATGGTAAAAAGGCTGTAAGCAATACTGAAGGAAACAATATGGAAACAGGAATAATTACTACATTATTAAAATCTAGTTCTATCACAGGAAAAATTAAAGCAGATTTTGTTACTTTAGAAGTAGATGAAAGTTATGTACCAATAGTTTTCAAAAAGATTAGATTAGACACTTTAATTGTACTCGACTTCTTTAGAGATCAACTAGATAGAAATGGTGAAGAAGAAGCATTAATATTAAAGATAAATGAATTTTTAAAAACTTATGAAGGAAACTTAATCCTTAATAATGATGATCCAAATGTTGCAAGACTAGGAAGAGCAAATCCAGATAATAAGAATGTTTACTATTTTAGTGTTGATAAATATGAGTATGCCACTGAAACAGAAAAAGAAGCTGGAGAAGGAAAGTTTTGCCCATTTGATAAAACAAGACTAGAATATGAATATTATCAATATTCACATATTGGAAAATTTAGATGTCCAACTTGCAATTATGGGGATGAAGAAATATTTTTAGAAGTAAAAAATGTAAATGTTAAAGATGGAGTGTTTGTAGCAGATGATGTAAAATATAAAACTCTTGCAAACAGTATTTATGCAATATACAACTTTGCAGCAAGTTTAGCATTTTCAAAATTATATAAATTAGATGCTAAAGAAGCTTTAGCTACATTTAAATTAGATAATGGTAGATGTGAAGAAATAGAAGTAAATGGTTGCAAAACTTTAATAAATCTTGCAAAAAATCCAACAGGAGCAAATGTAAGTTTAAGAATATTAAATGAAGACAGTGAAGAAAAAGAACTATTATTTGTTTTAAATGATAATATAGCAGATGGATTTGATGTATCTTGGATATGGGACATAAATTTTAATATAAATAATGTTACTAGAATTATAACATCAGGACAAAGAGCTTATGATATAGCAATTAGAATAAAAACAAGTGGCTTTGATGCTACAAAGATAGAACCTTATTTAGATTTAGATGAAGCGATTAAAGCTTTATATAAAACTAATGTAAAAAAGTATGTAATTGCTAATTATACAGCACTTCAACCAACTAGAAAGGCAATATTAAATTATAAATGATTAAAAATTAAAAAATAATATATAAAAAGAAAGAAGGTATTTGTTATGTGTACAGCAGTAACTTATAGTACAAAGGACCATTATTTTGGAAGAAATTTAGATTTAGAATATTCATATAAAGAAACAGTAACTATTACACCTAGAAATTATGAATTAAAATTTAGAAAAGTAAATAATTTAAAAGAACACTATGCAATGATAGGAATGGCTTATGTAGCTGATAATTATCCACTTTATTATGATGCAATTAATGAAAAAGGCTTAGGAATGGCAGGATTAAACTTCCCAGAAAATGCAGATTATAAGGAAGAAAAAGAGGATAAAGATAATGTAGCACCATTTGAATTTATTCCATATATATTAGCTCAATGTGCAAATATAACAGAAGCAAAAAGATTATTAGAAACTATAAACATAGCATCGATAAACTTTAGTGATGAATTACCAGCATCACCTTTGCACTGGATAATTGCTGACAAAGAATCTTCAATAACTGTAGAAAGTGTTAAAGAGGGTCTTAAAATATATGAAAATCCAGTAGGAGTACTTACTAATAATCCAACTTTTGATATGCAAATGTTTAACTTAAATAATTATATGAGTTTATCAACTAAAGCACCTGTAAATAATTTTTCAAAAGAATTAAACTTAAAAACATACAGCAGAGGAATGGGTGCTATGGGACTTCCAGGAGATTTATCATCTGCATCAAGATTTGTAAAAGCTACATTTACAAAGATGAATTCTATTTCAGGTAACTCAGAATCAGAAAGCATTAGTCAATTTTTTCATATATTAAATTCAGTATGCCAACAAAGGGGTTGCGTATATATGGGAGAAAATTTATATGAAATAACTATTTACAGTTCTTGTTGCAATATGGATAAAGGAATATATTATTATACAACTTATGAAAATAGTCAGATTACTAGTGTAGATATGCATAAGGAAAATTTAGATGGACAAGAATTAATAAGTTATGATTTAATAAAGGGACAACATATTTTTGAACAAAACTAATAATTATAAAAAGACCTAATACCAAATTGGTGGGGTGACAAAAGATATAATAAATAAAAATATTGATATGTTTTATTAAAAGTTAATAATAAAAAGGAAAGGCTGGAAATTCCAGCCTTTTAACTTTACTTGAATTTTAAATTAAAGTATTATAAATTAAGCAATGAAACAACTAAATTAGTTATAATAAATTAGAATCTTCCACAACCGCAAGGCATTTCATCCTTCTTTGGAGGACATTCAGGTTTTTTATCACAATCTTTTTTAGGTTCATCTTTTTTGTCACAGTCACAATGCTTGCAATCATCTTCTTTCATACAAGGACAATCGTCATCAAAGTCATATTCATTCTTATATTTGCACTCTAGTTTAACACCTTGTAAGCATCTTCCTTCACGATGACATTTTGCGCAAATTTTAACATGATCTACTGAATTAGCCCATACTTGAACTGAGTATTTCTTTCCAGGACATAGAGGTCCAAAAACAAATTCTCCATCATCATCTGTAAATGTGTGAGAAACTGGTTTTAGTTCCTTTCTACCCATTTTGTATTCTACTTCAACAAGTTTAACAACAGCATCTTTAACTGGATCCTTAAAGCAATTTCTTACTATACCATAGATAACATCTCTATTATCTTGTGCTAAAGTAATATCTAAATCATATTGCTTTCCGTTAGCTATATAACCATCAATATCAACTATTGGGCATGTTGGTTCAAATTTTTTTTCATCTAATTCCATATTATATATTCCTTTCTAAATGGTTTAAAAACCATTGTTAATATATATTATGAAAACAAATAAAAAAAGGTGAGATTATAAAAGAAAAATACAGTAAATTTTGACTATATTTACAATTATGTGCTATAATCATAAAATGAAAAACATAAAATAAAAGAGTAAAAATTAAACAAAGAATTAGGAGAGTTTAAATGAATTCAATTATCACAGCAAAAACAAAATTACCAATTGAATTTATACAAAATCTATATAGGGATTTTAATGAAAGAATAGCAGATAAAATTTTAGAAGGAATGTTAGAAAAAAGATATACTACATTAAGAGTAAATACGTTAAAATCTAGTAACCAAGAAATAGAAAAAATTTTTAAAGATTTAAACATTGAGTTCGAAAAAGTAGAGTTTTATGAAGATGCTTTTATTATAAAAAATAAAACAGAAAAAGATTTACTAAAATATGATTTTTACAATAAAGGTTTAGTTTATGTGCAAAGTTTATCTAGTATGATTCCTCCAATCATATTAAATCCGAAGAGTGGAGAAAGTGTATTAGATTTAACTGCAGCTCCGGGTAGTAAAACTACACAAATAGCTGCTATCATGAAAAATGAAGGATATATTTTAGCAAATGAAATAGATAAAATTAGATGTGATAGGTTAAAATATAATATAGAAATTCAGGGTGTAAAAATTGCAGAAATCTGTAACTTAGATGGAAGAAATATTGGAAATGAAGAAAGATTTGATAAAGTACTATTAGATACACCATGCAGTGGAGAAGGTAGATTTTTATTGGAAAACGAAAAATCATATTCCAATTGGTCTGAAAAATTAGTAAATGAATTATCGAAACTTCAAAAAGAATTATTAGCAAGTGCATATAAAGCTCTAAAAAAAGGAGGATTATTAGTATATTCAACTTGTACATTAAATAATAATGAAAATGAAAAAAATATAGATTGGGCAATTAAAGAATTAAATATGCAAGTATTAGATATAGATATTAAATTTAAAGAAGCACATAAAGCGTCTAATAAAGGGTTGTCAAAAGATGTTGAAAAGGCAATTAAAATTTATCCATCAAAGAGAATGGGAGGTTTTTTCGTGTGTTTGCTAAAAAAATTGTAGTAAAAAAAATAAATTATAAAAGTTGTAAAATAAAAGAAATTACAAAAATAAAGAGTCGTAGAATAAATCAATAAAATAAAAAAAATGCAAAAGTAGCAATTGAAAAAATCGTGTTTACATTGTATAATAAATTAGCAAGGAGGAAAAAATAATGAAAATAGGAATAGTTGGATTACCGAACGTTGGAAAAAGTACACTTTTTAATAGTATAACAAATGCAGGAGCGGAATGTGCAAATTATCCGTTTTGCACAATAGAGCCAAATGTAGGAGTTGTACCAGTTCCAGATGAAAGACTAGATGTACTAGAAAAAATGTACGAAGCAGATAAAAAAACTCATGCAATAATTGAATTTGTCGATATAGCAGGATTAGTTAAAGGAGCAAGTAAAGGAGAAGGATTAGGAAATAAATTTCTATCTCATATTAGAGAAACAGATTCTATACTAGAAGTTGTAAGATGTTTTGATGATTCAAATATAGTACATGTTGATGGAAGCGTTGATCCAATTAGAGATATAGAAACAATAAATCTCGAACTTGTTTTAGCTGATTTAGAAACGGTTAATAAAAGAATTGAGAGAGCAGCAAAACTTGCTAAAGGTGATAAAAAATATTTATTAGAAGAAGAAAT
Source organism: uncultured Clostridia bacterium (assembly GCA_947624715.1). The sequence goes on along the minus strand of CANQLO010000004.1, from coordinate 31,555 downwards.
TTTCAAAAAGGTAAGAGATGTATTAGAGGATGGAAAACCAGCAAGAAGCATTAACCTAAGTGATGAAGAAGAAGAAATAATAAAAGATGCTTTTCTTTTAACAAAAAAGCCAATTTTATATGTAGCTAATATTTCTGAAAATGATATAGGAAAAGAAGAAAATGAATACGTAAAAAAAGTTAGAGAATATGCGAAAAACGAAAATGCCGAAGCCATTACTTTATGTGTAAAAATTGAAGAAGAATTATCAGCTCTTGATGGAGATGATAAAAAGGAAATGCTTGAAGCTCTTGGACTAGAAGAATCAGGATTAGATAAAGTAATAAAGAAAAGCTATGAACTTTTAGGACTTATGTCATTTTTAACAGCAGGAAAAAAGGAAGTAAGAGCATGGACCATAAAAAAGGGTACTAAAGCTCCACAGGCAGCAGGAAAGATTCACTCTGATTTTGAAAGAGGATTCATAAAAGCAGAGATTGTATCATATAATGATTTATTGAAAAATGGTAGTTACCAGAAGGTTAAAGAATTAGGATTAGTAAGATTAGAAGGAAAAGATTATGTTATGCAAGAAGGAGATATAGTTGAATTTAAATTTAATGTTTAAAAAGTAAATTTATGGGAAAATATGTTGTAATTTATTGAAAAATATGTAAAAAAAGTAAAATTATTAAAAAAAAGAAAAAAATATGTAAAAAAATGTTGACTTATAAAGAAAATAGGTATAAAATATTTATAGTATGTGATTGTTATTATTTTCATGCTATATTTTACAAAAAAATAGGCATAATAACCATTATAAATAAAAAAATGATATAATAGTAAAAAGTGAGGAGAACGTTATGATGAAAAGTTTAAGTAAAAGTGTAATAGTATCTTTAGTTTTAATTTTAATCAGTTTATTTGTTTTAGCAAATTCTGTTTTTGCTTTAGGAAACTTAGGTATTACAAATGGAAATACAGTAGGTAATACACTTGGAAATACTTTAAACAATGGAGGTAATACTTCAACAATTACACCAACTGGAAACACAGTAGGCAATACAGTTCAAGCAAATATTACAAAAATTAATGAAATAGATTCTGATAAGGATTTACCACAAACTGGAGAAAATGATATATATATGATTTCATTTATAGGATTAGCTGCAGTAGTCATAGGTTCAGTTGCATATGTTAAATCTAAAAAATATGATATGTAATAAATAGAATTGAGAATATAAATACGTATTTAGTTAAAGAGGGAATGTGAAGTTTCCTCTTTTTTTGCTTTAAATGTAGAACACAGATTATAGTGTTTTTAAGTTAAAAAAATTTTTAAATAAGAAATTAAAAATAAAGTGATATATAATAAATTCAAAAATTTTTATATTTTCTCTTTAAGTTTTAAAATATATATGATAGAATACGAGTAAATTAAAATAAAAGTAAATGAAATGGGGGAAAAAGCTTTGTATAAAAGAGTATTATTAAAATTAAGTGGAGAAGCATTAGCTGGAGATAATAAGACAGGAATTGATGAAAAGACATTAAATCAAATAAGTGATGCAATAAAAGAATTGTATGATATGGGAGTAGAGATAGCAATTGTTGTTGGTGGAGGAAACTTCTGGAGAGGAAAATATGGAGAAAATATGGTAAGAACCACAGCAGATTATATGGGAATGTTAGCTACAGCAATGAATGGTTTAGCTCTTCAAGATGCTATTGAAAAAAGAGGAATAGCAACAAGATTACAAACAGCAATAGAAATGAGACAAATAGCAGAACCATTTACACAAAGAAGAGCAATGAGACATTTAGAAAAAGGAAGAATATTAATTTTCTCTTGTGGAACAGGAAGTCCATTTTTTTCAACAGATACAGCAGCAGCTTTAAGAGCAGCTGAAATAGGAGCAAATGCAATATTAGTTGCAAAAACTATAGATGGAGTTTATACTGCAGATCCAAAAATTGACCCAACAGCTAAAAAAATAGATCATGTAACATATCAAGAAATCTTAGAGAAAGATTTAAAAGTTATGGATTCAACTGCAATTTCAATTTGCAAAGATAATAACATTCCACTTGTTGTATTTGCAATGAGTGAACCAAAGAATATTATAAAAGCTGCTAATGAAGAAAATATAGGAACAAAAGTTGATTAGAAAAAAATTTAGGAGATAATTAAAAACTCTAATTTAAGATAGGAGATAATTAAAAAATTCCAATTTAAAATAAGAGATAATTAAAAACTCCAATTTAAGAAAGGAAAGAAATTTATTATGAGTTTAGAGACAATGAATGAAAGAATGGAAAAAGTATTAATTAATTTACAAGACAATTATCAAGAAGTAAGAGCGGGAAGAGCAAATCCAGCAATATTAAATAAGGTGCAAGTTGAATATTATGGAGTACCAACACCAATTAATCAAGTTGCAAGTATATCAGTGCCAGAAGCAAGAATGATTGTTATACAACCATGGGACAGAAGCATACTATCACAAATTGAAAAAGCAATAGAAATAGCTGATATAGGAATCCATCCTGTAAGCGATGGGCAATTAATTCGCTTGTCATTTCCAGAACTTACAGAAGAAAGAAGAAAAGAAATTGTAAAAGATGTTAAGAAAATGGCTGAAGAAGCAAAAGTTGCTATAAGAAATGTAAGAAGAGATGAGATGGATGAAGCTAAAGCTAAATTAAAAAATAGTGAGATATCAGAAGATGAAGAAAGAGCTTTAGAAGATAAAATTCAAAAAGCAACTGATAGTAATGTAGCTAAAATAGATGAAATATATTCTAAAAAAGAAACAGAAATTATGTCTGTTTAATTTAAATATTGAAAGGAATTGACTTATGGAAAACTCTGATATTAAACATATTGCTATAATAATGGATGGTAATAGAAGATGGGCGAAAGAAAATAATCTTGAAAAAAGTTTAGGACATAAAAAAGGTGCAGAAGTACTAGAAGAAATAGCAAAATATTGTAATAAAATAGGATTACAATATTTAACTGTGTATGCTTTTTCTACAGAAAACTGGAAAAGAACTAAAGAAGAAGTTGGAGCGATAATTAAAATACTAGATCTTTATCTTGACAGATTTTTAAAAACAGCAGATTTAGAAAATATCAAATTAAGAATATTGGGTAATAAAGATGGTGTTCCAGAGAAACTAAGAAATAAAATGATTAAAATGGAAGATAGAACTAAAGATAATACTGGACTAAATTTGAACATTGCATTTAATTATGGAGGAAGAGACGAAATTGTAAGAGCCACTAAGAAAATAGCACAAAATGTTTTAGATGGTAAATTAAAAGTAGAAGATATTAACGAAGAAGTATTTTCAGATAATTTATATACATATGGACAACAAGATCCAGATTTACTAATAAGAACAAGTGGAGAGTATAGAACAAGTAATTTCTTGCCATGGCAGATAACATATTCTGAGTTCTTATTTTTAGATAAATATTGGCCAGATTTTACAACTAAAGATATAGATGAAGCAATTGAAAATTATACAAATCGTCAAAGAAGAATAGGAAAATAAAGCAAAATCGTTCCTTAGCATCGTAGCTTCGATGATTTACCAAGTAAATCATTGAAGTACGGATTCTAAGCGAAGAAAGGGTAGATTTTTATGGAAAAAAAGAAAAGAGGGTTACTTACAAGAGTAATAAGTGCAGTTTTAGGATTTCCATTAGTACTTATTGTGTTTATTTTTGCAAACAATATTGTTTTTAATATAATAATTTCAGCACTATCAATTATATGCTTATATGAATACTATACCTGTTTTCAAACTGGTAAAAAAGCAAATCCATCAGCGTGGCTTGGATACATTGTTAGTGTATTGCTGATACTACTAAATTTTGTTCCTAAAACTATAATGTGGGCTTCATTAGTATGTATAATTCCTATATGCATATTAGTATTAGCAACAGAATTATTTTTTTCAAAGGGAAAGAAAAATATAGTAGATGTTGCAGTAACGCTTTATGGAATCTGCTATATTCCAATTACATTTTTCTTTTTGAACCAAATACAAGCAATTAATCCAAATGGAAAGATATATATATGGTATGTAATTATTGCAGCATGGGGAAGTGACACATGTGCATACTTTATTGGAAGAAATTTTGGAAAACATAAATTCACAGAAATAAGTCCAAATAAAACAATAGAAGGAAGTGTAGCAGGAGTAGTAGGGGCTATTTTAATAGGTTTAATATACACATTAATAATGAACAACGTATTTTCATTATCAATAAATTACATAGTAATATCATTAATAATATTGGTACTAACTGTTATAGGACAGATTGGAGACTTAGCTGCATCGGCAATTAAGAGATATTGTGGAATAAAAGATTTTAGTGCACTTATACCTGGTCATGGAGGAATGCTTGATAGGTTTGACAGCGTAATATTCATAATACCATTTGCATACATTTTAATAACATTGCTTATAATATAATTTGGGAGGATAAATACTCTTGTTAACAGCTTTAAAAATAATTTTTTTACTTGGCTTTTTAGTTTTGATACATGAAACAGGTCATTATATAGTTGCTAAATTATGCAAAATAAGGGTAAATGAATTCGCAATAGGATTTGGTCCAAAGATATGGAGTAAAAAAGGGAAAGAAACAGATTATGAATTAAGACTTATCCCTCTAGGTGGTTTTGTTAAACTTGAAGGTGAAGAGATAGAATCTAATAAAAAAGATTCATTTAGTAATGCAAGTATTCCAAAAAGGATAGCAGTAGTTGCTGCAGGAGCTATTGTAAATATTGTGTTTGGCATACTAGCATATGGAATATTAATATTCGTAAGATATTTAATATCAGTAAATGCAAACTTTATAGAAGCACTGCAATATTCATCTAAAGCTATTATAGAGCTTATTGAAAATATGGGACTTGGAATATTGCAACTTTTCACAGGAAAAGTCAAAATGAATGATATGGTAGGTCCAATAGGAATATCAGATATGGTATCAAAAACATCAGGATTAGTAGAATTCATATATTTATTATCAATTATATCTGTATCGCTTGGTATAACAAATTTATTACCAATAATACCGCTTGATGGAGGTAGAATAGTATTACTTATAATAGAAGGAATACGAAAAAAGCCATTAGATAAAAACGTAGAAGCAAGTATTCAATCTTTTGGATTTATTGCTTTAATAATATTTTCAATTGTGGTTGCATTTAATGATATAGCTAGGTTATAATTTAATAAACGGGGGCAAAATTTTGGAACAGTTAAAAGAAGTAAAAATGGTATTTGGTGATTATAGTACTGATAGTTTTGCACTAGCAAATGCAAAAATCTCTAATGTTAATTTGTATAAAAAGACAAATAAATTAGAGCTTTTTTTGCAGTCTAATGATTTAATTCCTATTCCAGAGATAGAAAAATTTGAATCATACGCAAAAAAGAGATTTAATTTTAGTGAAGTTAGTTTCAAGATAAGTTTTCCAAATGAAGATGCTAACAATGTTATTCCGATTAATGATGAAGTAAAGCAAAGCAAAAGATTTGACTTAGATAACACAATAGTAAATGATTGGAAAGATATATTAGGACATTTATCAAAAAAGGTTCCTGTTATTAAAGCATTTTTAAAAGGAAGTAATATTGAAATTAAAGATGGAAATATAAATACTCATTTAAATTATAAGGGAAAAACTTTACTTGAAAAACAAGGGATAAATACGAAAATAACGAACTTTATAAAAGATATTTATGGCAAAAATTATAAAGTTAATTTTATTGAAGAAAATACTATAAAAAACGAGAGTGATTTTATACAAGAACGAGAGAATTTAATAAAAGAATACTCTGAAAATTCAGTTAAGGCTCAAATTACACAAAAAGAAAGTCAAGAGCAAAGTGTAGCAAACAGTGGTAGTCCAGAGTTTAAGAAAAATAACTTTACACAAGAAAAGCAAAATTGGAAAGAAAAATCATCAAATAATAATTGGAACAATAATAATTTTAACAAAGGTAATTTTAAGAAAAAAGAAAATCAAGAACAAGATAACAATTCGGAGCCAACAGATCCAAGTGTGATTTATGGTAGAAATGCAGATATTAAGGAAGAGATTATAAAAATAGAAGATATAGGAATGGATACAGCAGGAGTTCAATTAATTGGAGAAATAGTAAATGTAGCTGATCCAACAGAATTAAAGAAGACAGGTAAATTTCTACTTTCTTTTGATGTATATGACGGAACAAGTACGATAACTTGTAAGATATTTGCTATGCCAGATAAGAAAGATGCAATTTTAAAAAGATTGAAAAATGGCACTGCTGTAAAAGTTGGAGGAAGAGCAGGCTTTGATAATTTTGCAAAAGAAATTACAGTAATGGCATCAACTATTGTTGAAACAGAACCAATAAAAAAGGCTATTAGAATGGACAATAGTGAAGTAAAAAGAACAGAATTACATATGCATACACAGATGAGCCAAATGGATGCAGTAACATCAGCTACTGATTTAATCAAGAGAGCAATGAAATGGGGAATGAAATCAATAGCAATAACTGACCATGGTGTAGTTCAGTCTTTTCCTGAAGCACATCATCTAATGGAAGATTTGGGATATGAAAAAGCAGGAATAAAAATTATATATGGTGTTGAAGGATATCTAGTTTTAGATAAAGAACCAGTCATAACAAAGGATAAGGGACAAACCTTAAAAGATACAACTTACTGTGTATTTGATTTAGAGACAACAGGAACATCTTTTAGAACAGAAAAAATCACAGAAGTTGGAATTATGAAAATAAAAAATGGAGAAGTAATTGATAGCTTTTCTACTTTTGTAAATCCAGAAAAACCTATACCTTATAAAGTACAAAAAATTACAAACATAACTGATGATATGGTAAAAGATGCTCCTAAAATAGAAGAAGTATTACCAAAAATTTTGGAGTTTTTTGGTGACTCTGTTTTGGTTGCACATAATGCTGATTTTGATACAGGATTTTTAAGATATAATTGTGAAAAATTAGGATTAAAGTTTGATTATACATATTTAGATACATTAAGATTAGCAAAAGATTTATATCCTGATTACAAGAAATATAAACTTGGAATTATAGCAGAAAATATGGGAATAAAAGTAGAAGTTGCACACAGAGCTTTAGATGATGTTGATACAACAGTAAAAGTATTTAATGTAATGTGCAAAAAGCTTGAAGAACAAGGAATCAAGAAGTTAGCTGATATTGATAATAAAGAAGCGGGAAATGCTAATTTCAAAAAATTAAAAAGTTACCATATAATAATTTTAGCAAAAGATTATGTAGGATTAAAAAATTTATATAAATTGGTATCATATTCACATGTAAAATATTTTCACAAAAGACCATTGATATTAAAATCAATTTTAAAGAAATATTCTGAAGGCTTGATAATAGGAACGGCTTGCGACCAAGGAGAATTGTATCAGGCAATTTTAGCAGGGAAATCTGATGAAGATATAGAGGATATTGCAAAGGACTATGATTATCTGGAGATACAACCAATTGGAAATGATGAATATCTGGTTAGAGATGGAGTACTTAAAAGTGATGAAGATTTAAGAAATATTGTTAGAAAAATAGTAGACTTAGGAGAAAAACTAGGAAAGCCTGTATGTGCAACTTGTGATGTTCACTTTTTAGATCCACAAGATGAAATATATAGAAGAATAATACAAGCAGGTCAAGGCTATGATGATGCTGATTTTCAAGCACCATTATATTTACGAACTACGGAAGAAATGCTTAAAGAATTTTCATACTTAGGTGAAGAAAAAGCATATGAAGTTGTTGTAACAAATACTAACAAAATAGCAGATATGTGTGAGGTAATAAGACCAATATCACCAGAAAAATGTCCACCATATATTCCAAAATGTGAAGAAACAATTAGAGAAATAGCATATAATAAAGCCCATGAGCTTTATGGTGATCCTCTACCAAGTATAGTACAAGATAGATTAGATAAAGAACTAGACTCTATTATAAAAAATGGATTCTCCGTAATGTATATTATTGCACAAAAACTAGTATGGAAATCTAATGAAGATGGATATATTGTAGGTTCACGAGGTTCTGTTGGTTCATCATTTGCTGCTAATATGACAGGAATAACAGAAGTAAATTCACTTCCACCACATTATAGATGTCCAAATTGTAAATACTCGGACTTTACTGATTATGGAATAAAAAATGGATTTGATTTGCCAGATAAGATGTGTCCAAAATGTGGACATAGATTAGATAAAGATGGAATGGATATACCATTTGAAACTTTCTTAGGATTTAATGGTGACAAAGAGCCAGATATAGATTTAAACTTCTCAGGAGAATATCAAGCCAAAGCCCATAAATATACAGAAGTGATATTTGGAAAAGGAACTACATTTAAAGCGGGAACTGTTGGTACAGTTGCAGATAAAACAGCATATGGATATGTAAAAAAATATTTTGAAGAAAAAGGTCAGCCAACAAGTAATGCAGAAGTTGCAAGAATTTCAAAAGGATGTACTGGAATTAAAAGAACTACTGGACAGCATCCAGGAGGAATTATAGTTGTACCAAAGGGAAGAGAAATTTATGAATTTACTCCTGTACAACATCCTGCAGATGATCCTAACTCAGATATAATAACTACACATTTTGATTATCACTCAATAGACCAAAACTTATTAAAATTAGATATTCTAGGACATGATGATCCAACTGTTATTCGTATGTTATATGACTTAACAGGATTGGATCCAACAAAGATTCCTCTTGACGATAAAGCTACAATGTCAATTTATTCATCAACTGAAGCATTAGGAGTAACTCCAGAAGCAATAAAATCAGAAGTAGGAACATATGGAATTCCTGAGTCAGGAACCAAATTTGTTAGGGGAATGCTTAAAGATACTAAGCCTAAAACTTTTGAGGAATTGATAAGAATATCAGGATTATCACATGGTACTGATGTGTGGTTAGGAAATGCACAAGAACTAATAAACAATGGAACAGCAACTTTAAGTGAAACAATTTGTACTCGTGATGATATTATGTTATACTTAATAAAACAAGGTGTTAAACCTAATACAGCATTTAAAATAATGGAGCTTGTTCGTAAAGGAAAAGTTGCTAAAAGTCCTGATAAATGGGCTGAATTCAAAAAGATAATGGAAGAATGTAATGTACCATCTTGGTATATTGATTCTTGTAATAAAATAAAATATCTATTTCCGAAAGCACATGCAGCAGCATATGTTACAAATGCATTTAGAATTGCTTGGTATAAAGTACATATTCCAAAAGCATATTATACAGCATATTTTACAATTAGAGCTGATGCTTTCGAAAGTGATATTATGTGTCATGGTAAAGAAAAAGTAAGAAATAAAATGAAGGAGATAGAACTGTTAGGTAATAATGCAACACAAAAAGATAGTGCAATGTATGAAACTTTAGAAATTGTAAACGAAATGTATGAAAGAGGACTATCATTCTTGCCAATAGATCTTTATGAGTCACATGCAACAAAGTTTAAAATGGAAGATGACGGAATAAGACCACCACTTAATAGCATTCCTGGATTTGGAACTGTAGCAGCTGAAGGAATTGCAGAAGCAAGAAAAGATGGAGAATTTATGTCAATAGATGACTTAAAGATAAGAGCAAAGGTAGGCAATAGTGGAATAGAAATGTTAAAGAATTCAGGTTGTTTAAATGGAATGAGCCAAAGTAATCAAATGAGTTTATTTGGATAAAAAAGGCTTTGAACTATTTAACAAGTGAGAAAGGAGTAAAACTTAGTATGACAAGTTTTATAATAGGATATGTAATATGTATAAATATGATTTCTTATTTATTTATGTGGCTTAATGTTAGAACAAAAATTATTAATATAAGCAAGAGATTGGAAGATACATTGTATCTATGTTTAGCAATATTAGGTGGATTTGTCGGTATTATGATAGCTTCAGAAATGTTTAATTATAGAAGAGATGAAAAATTATTTAAAAGATATATTCCACTTGTAATATTTATAGAAGTTTGTATGATTTTATATTTTATTTATAAATTAAGAGCATAATAAATTATTAAAGTAAAAACGGAGCAAGATTTTGTTCCGTTTTTACAAATTTTATATCAATTTAATTAAAAAACATAAATATAGTTATTTTTTCAAGCCTTGTTGTCGCAACGCAACCTAAAGGTTGCTGCTCCATTCGCCCTTCGTTCCACTCCGGTTGGTCGCTACGCGGCATTTTCAAAAATAACTATATTTATGTTTTTTTTTAACATATTGTTTATAAAATGTGGATAACTTAAAAAATGTAAACTTTAAAATTTTACTAAAATTTAAGGATTTGAAATATTTGTGTAAAAATATAGACATAATTTTTAAAATAAGTATAATAAAATTAAAAACTATTGAAACTTAGTAAAATGAATGAAGAACAAAGAAAAATAACTGATAAAATTACAAAAAAATTACAAAAACATAATAATAAGTTTACAAGATTATAACATATGAAAATATTATGTCTATCGTTTTCGACAAAATGTGACAAAAAAATAAAACTGTGGAAACTGTGGATAACTCTGTGAATAACTTTTTTAACGGGGTTTGAGAAGTAACGAAATTTAATAAATAAAAAACGATTAGTTATTATGGAAATTAAATAATTTTATGCTATTTATTATGTACACAAATTATCTGCAAAAATAAAAAAAATTGCCTTAAAATGTTGTTTATATAAGCAATTTATGATATTATATGAAGGTATAAGAATGAAAGGAAATATTGTTTAATAAGATATGCCAAAGGTAAGTGTAATTGTACCAGTTTACAATGTAGAAAAATATATAGAAAAATGCTTAGATTCTTTAGTAAATCAAACACTAGAAGATATAGAAATAATAATTGTAAATGATGGCTCAAAAGATGATTCTGTAAAAATAATAAATAAGTATTTATCAAAATATAAAAATATTGTTTATGTAGAAAAGCAAAATGGTGGTCTTTCAGATGCAAGAAACTATGGAATGAAATATGCAAAAGGAGATTATATAGCTTTTCTTGATTCAGATGACTATGTTGATGAAACAATTTATGAAAAAATGTATAATAAAGCAATAGAAGAAAATGCAGATTTTGTAGAATGTGACTTCTATTGGGTATATCCAGACAAGAAAAAAGAAGATGTAGGATACATTTACAAGAATAAAAAAGAGATGCTTACATATGCAAGAGTTGTAGCTTGGAATAAACTTATTAAGAGAGAGATTATTAAAGAAAAATTTCCTTTAAAATTAAATTATGAGGATGTTGAGTTCTTTTATAAACTCATACCAAATATAAATAAATTTAGTTTTGTAAAAGAACCACTAATATACTACATACAAAGAGAAGATTCGATAGTAAATAAGCAAAATTATAAAACAGGACAAATATTTAATGTACTTAATAATGTATTAGATTATTATAAGAAAATGAAATTGTATGATGAATACAAAGAAGAACTTGAATATACATATACAAGAATTTTGCTATGTAGCTCACTTAAAAGAATAGTTAAAGTTGATGATAAAGTTGCAAAAGAAAGACTTTTAGATGAAACATGGCAAAATTTAAATACCAAGTTTCCAGAATGGAAGAAAAATAAAATTTTATCACAAAACTCAGGAAAAAATCTTTATATGAAAACTGTAAATAAATACACATATAAGTTTTATTGTAAGCTATTTAGCATCATGTAATGTTTGAAGAAAGTTGAAAAATTGTAATTATTTTTCAACTAACATAGGAAAGAATGTGATTAAAAATGGAAGAAATAAATGATAATAAAAAAAATAACAGATTAAAAAATATTTTTACAACACAAAATTTATTGTGTTTATTTGTAATTTTAAGCCCAATATTTGATATAGCAAGTTTCTTATTTAGAAATACTTTTAAAACAAATATTTCTATATCAACTGTATTAAGGCCGATAATTCCATTAGGAGTGCTTTTATACATTTTTATAAAAACAAATAATAAAAATAAAATAAAATTATTTATAATGGGACTTATATATGCTGTATATGCAATATGCCATCTATTAGTTTTTAATTCACTTTTAACAAGAAGTTCTTTTGGAGGAATTGAATCAGAATTACAATATTTAAGTAATTTTACTTTTATAATGATAGATTTTGTAGTATATTATTATGTTTTTAAAATACAAAAAGATGATGAGGAATATAAAATAGCTAGAAAAAAAGAAGGTTTAGAAAACTTAAAAAAGGCGGTAACTATAATGCTTGCGATTTATGTTGGTTCGATTTTTCTATCAATTATAACAAAAACGTCATCATATACATATGGAGAAACTAAAACAGGATATAAAGGTTGGATAGAATCAGGAAATAGTTTAAGTGCAATACTATGTTTAGGTTTATTTGTTGCATTTGCACAAACTAAGTCAAAAAATATAAAATGGAAAATATTTTCTATAATAACAATAGCTCTAACAGGAATTTATCTAAGTTTTGTAATTGGAACTAGAACTGGGCTATTAGGATTCTTTATAGTATTAGCAATCTTTATATTATGTGAAGTTATATTTAGCAAGAATAAAAAGATACTTATAACAGGAGTGTCGATATTAGTAATTGGCGTTTTAGGAATAACTATTTTTGGTTCCAAAACATTGCAAAGAAGGAAGCAAATAAATGAAGTAGCAGAAAATAATGTTGACCAGACTACAGGAGAAAAGCTTAACATGTCACTAGGTATGATGGAAATATACAACAATATAATGAATGGAACATTAGAAGAAGGATACATGTCAGATGCACAACAAGAAGCTATAGTAGAATTACATGAATATACGAAAGAGCATGATATTGCAAGTAATAATAATAGAAAACAGCAATTGTTATATAATATATTTTTAGTAAAACATCAAAAAAATCCTATGGCAATAATATTTGGTAATGGTTACAATACAAATCCAGGTGAGATGTGTATGGAAAATGAAATACCAGCATTTATTTTAAATTTTGGTATTATAGGATTTATACTTTTTGCAAGTATATTTATTATAATATTTATAAAAGGTTTAATAATAGCTTTTAAACACATCAAAGATACAAATACGGAATATATGATGTATTTAACAGGAAGCGGACTAAGTTTAATTCTAGCAACAGTATCAGGTTTTGTATTTTTTGCAACTTCAAGTATGTTAGTGATTGTAGTTACAAATATTTTGTTAATAAATCAAATGTACAAGCTTGAAAATTAGTCAATATTGAAAAGTTGTTTCCTTATATTGCAATGGATTAATATTTACAATATAACACTGAGTAAAGGAGGAGCTTTAATGAAGAAAAAGATATTATTTGGAATAACATCACTTACTATTGGAGGAGCTGAAAGAGTTTTAGTGGATTTAGTAAACAAGATATCTAAAGACTATGATATAACAGTATTTACAATATATGATGGTGGAAGCTTAAAAAAAGAATTAGCAAGTAATATTAAAGTAGTAAGTATGTATAATAAGCCATATAATCAATATGGAAAAATAGAACATTTAAAAATTTCCTTAAAGCTTTTATTTTTCAATAAAGTACCAGATGGTTATGATACTGAGGTAGCATTTTTAGAAGGACCAATTACAAGGCTATTTTCGAAAAAATCAAAAGCTAAAAAAATAGCATGGGTACATACAGATCTTTCAAAATTCTTTTCAAAAGGATTAAAAAACAAGATAAAAAATAAATTAAATAGAAAAGTTTATAAAAAATATGACAAAATTGTATTTGTAAGTGAAGACATAAAAAACAAATTCAATAAAGAATATGGTAATGATTTTAATGAATTGGTAATTAGAAATTACTTAAATTATGAAAATATTATAAAAAAGGCAAACGAAGATACTAAGCTTCCATATCATAAAAACGATATAAATTTAGTAAGTGTATCAAGATTAGTAGAACAAAAAGGAATAGACAGATTTATAAAAGTACACTCAATGCTAGAAAAAGACGGGATACATAGTAAAGTATATATAGTAGGAGATGGTCCACTAAGATATAGTTTACAGAAACTAATAGATAGTTTAGGAGAAACAGAAAACTTTTTTCTATTAGGAGAAAAGGTAAATCCATATCCATACATAAAAAATGCAGATTACTTTTGCCTTTTATCATATTATGAAGGTTATGGAATGGTAATAGAGGAAGCAAAAATACTTAATAAAAATATAATTATTACAGATATACCAGCAAAAGAATGTATAAAAAATTATGATAAGGGAGCTATATTAGAAAATACAGAAAAAGGACTATATAAAGGACTAAAGAAAATATTATCAAGTGAAGAAATAAAAAACGATATAGATAAAAATAATGAATTTAGTAATGAAAATTATGAAGAAATTATAGATAAAGTAAAATCAATTCTTTAAATCATTCTTCAGCATCGCAGCTTCGAGGATTGGCAAAGCAAATCATTGAAGTGCGGATTCTGAGCAAAGAAATGGAGAGTACAATATGAAAATATCAGTTTTAACAGCTACATACAATAGGGCAGAAGATTTAGAAAAGCTCTATACAAGCTTAGTAGTAAATAGCAGTTCAAATGTTGATTTCGAATGGCTTATAATGGATGATGGTTCAACAGATAAAACAAAGTTAGTAATAGAAAATTTTATAAAACAAAAAATTTTCAAGATAGAATATCATTATCAAGAAAATCAAGGAAAAATGTCTGCTATAAATAATCTTATGCAATATGTGACAGGTGATATAATAGTAGAGTGTGACTCAGATGATTACTTCACAACAGGTGCATTTGATATTATAAGAAAAAATTCAGATAAATTATTAAATGATGAAACTGTATATGCACTAGCTTTCATAAGAAAAATAGATGATGGAAAAATAAGTGGAAATAAATTCCCAGAGAATAATCATAGAAGTGATATGTTTAGTTTATATTTTAAAGAAAAAATTACAGGCGAAAAAACTTTAGTTTTTAAAGCTGAGATTAGAAAGAAATATAAACACATTTTAGAAGCAGATGAAAAATTCGTTACAGAAGCTAGAATGTACCATAAAATGGACCAAGATTACGATATAATAGGAATAAATGAAGTTATAGTTGAAGGTAATTATAGGAAAGACGGATACACAAAAAATATAGACAGAATCTTTGAAACAGCTCCACTTGGCTATTATGAATATTTCAAAGATATGTTCAGTCTTGATTTAAAGGGAGTAAGTTTTAGCAAAAAAATGTATATTTATAAACATTACATTTTGTTCGCAAATTTAGCAGCAAGAGAAAATGCAATAAAAAATGTACAAGGACTATTTAATAGATTCATGGTGTTTATTCTATGGATTCCGGGAACCATAGCTACTAAAAGAAAATTTAAGAAAGATAAAAAAATGGTTGATTTTATGGACGAAGGATACTAATTTTTTGACAATTAATAAATTTTATAATATGATATAATTTATTAAAAGAAGGGATTAATACAATGAAAGATAATGAAAATAGAATTATAGTTGAAAACGTTTCAAAATCATTTAACATATATTTTGATAAAGCAAACAGCGTAAAAGAAAAAATATTATTTTGGAAGAGAAATAGAAAAGAAGAAAGAAAAGTATTAAAGAACGTTAGTTTAACAATTAAAAATGGTGAAGCGGTAGCTCTTATTGGAGTAAATGGTAGTGGAAAATCTACATTATTAAAATTAATGACAAAAATAATATATCCTAATAAGGGAAAAATTATCACAAACGGAAAACTAACATCACTTTTAGAATTAGGAGCAGGATTTCATCCTGATTTTTCAGGAAGAGAAAACATATATTTTAATGCTTCAATATTTGGACTTACAAAAAAGGAAATAGAGAAAAGGATTGATCAAATAATCGATTTTTCAGAATTGGGAGATTATATAGATAATCCTATTAGAACATATTCTTCAGGAATGTATATGAGATTAGCATTTGCTGTTGCAATTAATGTTGATGCTGATATTTTATTAGTAGATGAAATTTTATCTGTTGGAGATCAGCATTTCCAAGAAAAATGTATAAATAAAATGAAAGAACTTAAAGAACAAGGAAAAACTATGGTATTTGTAACACACAGTTTAGGAACTGCTAAGGATTTATGCGAAAGGGCAATTTGGCTAAATGATGGAGAAATTAAAATGGATGGAAAAACAAGTGATGTAATAGATGAATATTTAAAATATACTATTTAAAATGTCTATAAATGTAATCGTAGGGGGAATTTTTAATGAATATTTTTATGAGACTATATCAATATAGAGAATTATTAAAAACGAGTATCAAAAAAGATATTGGAGGAAAATACAAAAAATCATTTTTAGGAATATTGTGGTCATTTATTAATCCATTACTTCAAATTACAGTATATGCAATAATATTCCCAATTATTATGAAAAATAGTTTAGAAAATTATACTGTATTTATGGTATGTGGATTAATTCCGTGGACATATTTTGCTAATGTTATAAACAGAGGATCTTTTGCAATAATTGAAAATGGAAACATTATAAAAAAAGTATACTTTCCAAGAGAAATTCTGCCAATATCAATTGTAACAAGTGAAACAATAACGTTTATAATTTCAACAATAATTATACTGTGTTTTGTTGTAGGATATGGAATGGGTCTTACTGTATATATAGCATATTATCCGTTATTGTTATTAACACAATATGTATTATCTATAGGAATAGCTTTTATTGTGTCTAGTATTACAGTGTATTTTAGAGATATACAACATTTTATAAGTGTATTTTTACAACTTTTATTTTATGGAACTCCGGTAGTATATTCTCTACAAACTATACCTGAACAATTTAGATGGGTATTAAAACTTAATCCAATGACATATATAATTGAAGGATATAGAGATATATTTTATTATCAACAAATGCCAAATGTTGGACAGATATTTACAGTTATGGGATTAGGCATTGTTATTACTATTGTAGGTTATTTAATTTTTAATAAATTACAAAAAAGATTTGCAGAAGAATTTTAATGAGAAAAACTCACTTGCAGGAAAGGATGTATTAAAAAAATGAAAATATGGTTTTTAACAGGAGAATTTGCACCAGACTTTGGTGGAGGAATAGGAACATACGTAGAAAACTGTGCGAAAATGTTTTCTCAAGCTGGAGATGATGTTACTGTTATTGTTAGAAGTTTAAAAGATGATAAAGAAGAAATTGCAAAAGAAGGATATAGAATAGTTAGATTTAAACAAGGAGGTAAAGAATATTATAATTATCTAGGATATGATAATGCATTAGCTTATCAGTATTATGAGGAAATTATTAAATTAATTGATAAATATGGAAAACCAGATATTATAGAAACACAAGAGTACAACGCTTATGGACAGTATCTTATTCAAAATAAATTAACATTAAATGAAAAATTAAAAGATATACCAATAGTTGTACATTTACATACACCAAGCTTTGAAACTCTAAGAATAAACCAATATAACACATATGAGTTACCTTATTACTGGATTGGCGAAATGGAAAAATTTTGCATTAAAGGCGCAGATGCATTAGTATGTCCAAGTCAGTTTCTAGCAGATAAATTACAATATCTTGTAAAAGACAAAATAAATGTAATTAATCTTCCTTTTGATATTGATCAAAAGGAAATAGAAAAATATAAAAATAATAATCCTATTAAAAATGACAAGAAAACTATACTATATTTTGGTAGAACAGAATATAGAAAAGGTGTTATACAAATGATAGAAGGGGTAGAAAAGCTATGGAAAAAAGGACTTGATTTTAAGTTAAAAATAATAGGTGGAGATACATTTCTAGAACCTAAAGGAAAATTCATAGGAAAAGAATTGAAACAAAAATATAAAAAGTATATAGAAAGTGGTAATTTAGAAATGCTTAATTCAATACCACATTTAGAACTAATACCACATATACTATCTGCAACTGCTGTCGTAATTCCATCTTTATATGAAAATTTTCCAAATACATGTATATATGCTATGTGGCTTGGAAAACCAGTATTGGTATCAAAAAGCGGTGGACAGGCTGAAATGGTAAAAGAATCAGGAAAAAATGGCTTAATTTTCGATTGGGATATTAGTGGTGATTTTGAAAAAAAACTAGAGCAATTATTAAAAATGCCTCAAAGCAAACTTACAACTATGGGGAAAAATGCAAAAGAGAGAATATTTAAACTATGTAATATGAAAGACAACCTAAAACTAAGAAGAGAGTTTTTTAAAAAAGTTATTGAAAACAAGAAAAATGTAAAAACTGAATTTCCTTTTGTAGAAGAAATGCCTAAACAACCTTATAAAAAGGAATATGAAACAGAAAAAGATTTATTATCTATAGTAATTCCTTATTACAATTTAGGAACAACACTACCTGAAACTATTGAAAGTATTAAGAAAAATGAATATAAAAAATATGAAATAATAATTGTTAATGATGGAAGTACTGATAAAAAAAGCATAGACGTTTTAAAGAAATATAGAAATAAAAAGAATATAAAGGTTATTGATATAGAAAATGGTGGGTTAGCAAATGCAAGAAATGTAGGTGCAGAATCAGCTAAAGGAGAATTTATAGCTTTTATTGATGCAGATGATAAAGTAGATAAAACATTTTATAGAAAATCAATAGAAATTTTGCATAGATACAATAATGTTTCTTATGTATATAGCTGGGTAAAATATTTTGGAGAAAGCGATTCTATTTGGCCTACATTCAATATTCATATACCATATCTTTTATGTGCAAACATGTTAGCAGCATTTGCTGTTATTAGAAAAAATGATTTCTTGAACTTTGGAAAAAATAGACCAAAAATGCAATATGGTATGGAGGATTATGATGGATGGCTAAATTTAGCAGAAAATGGCTACTTAGGAGTTTCAATACCAGAAGAACTAAACTTATATAGAATTAGAAATAATTCAATGTCAAGAGAATTTAACGAAAAATCAAGAATATATTTATATGGAATTTCAAGAGAAGGTCATGAGAAGTTATTTGAAAAATATTCAAAAGACATCTACATGTTATTATTAACAAATGGACAACCATTTTACTGGAATAATCCAACTTTTGCATCTTATCAACCAATATTAGAGGGAGATGAAAGGTTAGAATATATTTTAAACTCACTTCCTGGAAGAATAGCAAGAAAGATATATAGGATATTAAGAAGAATTAAACATATTTTCATCAAACCTAAAGAAACGGTAGAATAGAGTAAAAATTAGATAAAAGGATTGAAATTTATGCAAGAATATTTTGATTTTAATTTAGAACCAGGCAAGCTATTATTAAAAGAAAAATACAATTATAAAGAACCAGAGATTTCAGTAATAGTGCCATTCTATAATGATGAAGAATATATAGAACAAACAGTTAATTGTATATTAAATCAAACATATCCTTATTTTGAACTACTAATTATAGATGATGGTTCACAAGATAAAAAGAGTTTAAATAAACTTGAAGAAATAAAAAAATTGGATGAAAGAATTAAGGTATTTCATAAAGAAAATGAAGGCTTAGCAGCAACAAGAGATTATGGTACTACAAAAGCATCAAAAAATTCAAAATATTTTATGTTCTTAGATGCTGATGATTTGATAGATAGTACATATTTAGAATGTGCATATTGGACTTTAGAAACTAATAAAGATGCAAGTTGGGCATATTCTGACACTGTAGGATTTTTTAAGAGGACATATCTATGGAATAAATGGTTTGACTCTGATAAAATGAAAAAGGTAAATGATTTAATTGCTACATCTATGATTAGAAGGAAAGATTTTCTTGAAGTAAATGGATATGGAATAAAAGAGAAAAATGTCAATGAAGATTGGAATTTCTGGCTTAAAATGATTGCAAAAGGTAAATATCCAGTACATATGAGTTTTTATGGACAGTGGTATAGAAGGAAAGAAACAGGTGAACTTGTTAAGGCAATAGAAAATAAGAAAAGATCTTTAGAAATTGTAAATAACACTGCAAAAAAAATTCATAATAGAGTTGAAGCTATTCAATATCCTAGATATGACTATAATTCAGAAGATATAGAGCAAGATATTAAAAATATTGTTATACCAGAAAAAACTAAAAGTAAAAATAATAATATGCTTATGATAATTCCATGGATGATTGAAGAAAAAGCTGATAATCATAATTTAGAAATAATAAAAAAATTAAACAAAGAACAATATAATATAACTGTAGTTACAACTGATGTAAATATAAATACACAAAGACAGCAATTTGAAAAATATAGCACAATATATGATTTAACAAGTTTTTTAAATCAAAGATACTGGTATGATTTTATAAAATATATAATACAGAAAAATGACATAAGTTTAATTTTAAACTCCAATAGTGATTTAGGATATGCAATTTTACCACTATTAAAAACAAGATTTCCTAATATTCAAGTTATAGATATAGAAGAATATAAGAAAAATTCAAATGAAGTAAAAAAAGAGCAAGTAAATATTTGTAAAGAATTAATAACAAAGACTTTTCTTAGAAAAAAATCAGAATATATAAATAGAGTAGAAAATTATAAAAAAAATTATTCTTATGGAGAAAATTATAGACTATCATTATTTAAAGAAAAAATGTGGCAATATGCACCATACAGAACTTTAATAAAATCATTAAAAAAGTTAAAAATAAAAATCTAAAATCATAATGAAAGGAAGTTTATATGAAAAAGATTTCAATAGTAATACCAATGTATTATGAAGAACAAGTTGCAGAACAATGTTATCAAAAAGTTTCAGAAGTCTTATATTCTATGATAGACAAATACGATTATGAGGTTATATTTGTAAATGATGGTTCACAAGATAAAACTTTGGAGATACTTGAAAAAATTGCAAAAGAAGATAAAAGAATAAAAGTAATATCATTTTCAAGAAATTTTGGACATCAAGCAGCAGTAACAGCAGGATTAAAATTTGTAACTGGAGATGCTATTGTAATTATGGATGCAGATCTTCAAGACCCACCAGATTGTATTCCAGAGATGATAAAAAAATGGGAAGAAGGTTATGAAGTTATCTATGGAAAAAGAAAGTCAAGAAAGGGAGAATCAGCATTTAAGTTACTAACTGCAAAAGCTTTTTATTCTATGATAAATAAATTATCAGATATTGAAATACCAAAAAACACAGGAGATTTTAGATTAGTAGATAGAAAAGTAGTAGAAGTTGTAAATAGTCTTCCAGAACATAATAAATTTTTAAGAGGATTATTTAGTTGGGTAGGATTTAAACAATATGCTTATGAATATGAGAGAAAAGAACGTTTTGCTGGAAAAACAAAATATCCTTTGAGAAAAATGTTAAAATTAGCTCAAGATGGTATATTAAGTTTTTCAACTAAGCCACTAAAAATAGTAGGTGGACTTGGTATCTTATCAGTAGTTATTTCAATAGGAATACTGATTTATTCTATTTTATCTTATGCTTATAAGTGGAATAGTTTAACTCCACGGATGGACATCTATGATGTGTACGATGACATTTTTAGGAGGAATTATACTTATATCACTTTGGATGATAGGAGAATATATTGCACGTATATATGAAGAAACAAGAAATAGACCGGAATTTATCATTGACAAAACAATTAATTTGTAAAAGAGGTAACTAATGAATAAAGTTTTAAAGAAAATTATTTATGTAATTGGATTAACTTTTTTAATAATTGTACTAGCATTAAATCTTATATATACATCAAATATGCAAAAACTTGAAATAGTAATTGTGAAAAACAATAATTTATTTTTCTTAATATCTGCAATCTTAGTTTCAATAGTAATATTTATAATGTGTGGATTTTTAAATGAGAATTCTAAAAAAATAAAAGGAAAATATATTCTATTGGGAATAGCAATCTATATTTATGCATTTGCGCAAATACTTATAATTAAATATAACAATTCAAGTCCGGGAGCAGACCAAAAAACAACCTACGATTTAGCAGTTGCTATGACAAACAATAGTATTGAGGAATTCTTAGATAATGGTACAACATATGCAGGTAATTTAGAAAACAGAATCTATGTAGAACGATATCAACAGCAGATTCCTCTAGCATTTATCTGGAGTATCATTTTTAGGTTATTTAATTGTACAAGTTATTATATTATACAATATCTCAATATTCTATGTAATGTTATTACAGCAGTATCAGTATTTCTGATTTGTAAGGAATTGTCTAAAAAATACTCCGTAAATAAATATCTAGCAGTCACACTTATTTTAACATTCGTATCAATTCCGTTATTAGTAACTTTTGTTTATGGAGATTTTTCAGGATTAGCATTAGCAATGCTAGGAACATATTTTATTATGAAGTATTGTAGTGAGAGAAAATGGAGGTATCTAATATTTTCAATTATCTCAATAGCTATTTCTTATATGGTAAGAATGAATAATTTGATATATATTATAGCTATAGTAATATATCTATTTTTAGACTTAATAAGTAATAAAGAACAGTCTAAAGTAATATTAACAAAAATAACAGCAATAATATGTTTCATAATATTAACATTTTTACCAACAATACTAGTAAAACAGTATTATATAAATAAAATAGGACTAGATGGAAGTAAGAGTTTTCCTAAGACAGGATATTTTTTAACAGGAATGTCTGAATCTGTTTATGCACCACGGTTGGTATTCGTTTAAAAATGCAGATTATGGTTATCACGATATAGATAATGCAAATGAAAAATACATAAATTTAATTAAAGAAAGATTAAATTATTTTAAAAATAATCCTTCATATGCATTTAAATTCTATTTAATAAAATTATGCTCAATGTGGACAGAAAATGCACATTCTTCAATACGTAATAAAGTTAAATTTAATGAAAACTTAGAAATTGTGTATGATGGACCAAATCAAGGCTTAACTAATTTGGAAGTTTTTATGATTTTATATCAAAAAGCATTGATGTTTGTAATATTTGGATGTAGTATAATTGTATTAATACAGAATAGAAGAAATTTATCTAATGAGCTTATATTGCTTATTACAATATTTATTGGAGGATTTTTACTTCATATATTATTAGAGGCAAAGTCAAGATATGTTATTCCATATATTGTTACAATTATGCCAATTGCATCTATAGTAATAAATAAAATTAGTTTTAAAATAAGAAAAAAATTAAAAGAAAAAAACTAAAATAAATTAGCTGATAAGAAGAGGTAATTAATGAATAAAGTTTTAAAGAAAATTATTTACATTATTGGTTTAATACTTTTAATTATTGTTTTAGCTCTAAATTTAATATATACATCTAATATGAAAAAGAATGAAGTTGTAGTTGTAAATCAAAATACTTTTATATACTTAGCATCTTCAATTCTAATCTCATTAGCAATACTAATAATATGCAAAAAACTAAAGTTAAAATCTAATAAAATAAAAAAGAAATATATTATTTTTGGAATATTAATATATGTATACGTAGTTGTTCAAGTATTTTTAATAAAAAATTACAGCGTAAAACCATCTGCAGATCAAAAAACTACATATGGCCTAGCAATTGCAATTAATGAAGGTAATATAGGAGAGTTTTTAGATACAGGTACAACATATCAAGGAGCAGTTATAAATAGAATCTATATAGAACGTTATCAACAACAATTTACGTTAGCATTTATATGGAGCCTTATTTTTAGAATTCTTAATTCAACAGATTTTCTTATTATAGAATATCTCAACATTGTAGGTAATGTTATTACTGTAATATCAATATTTATGATGTGCAAGGAATTGTCTAAAAAATACTCTGTAAATAAATATTTAGCAGTCACACTTATTTTAACATTTGTATCAATTCCATTATTGGTAACTTTTGTTTATGGAGATTTTTCAGGACTAGGGCTAGCAATGCTAGGAACATATTTTATTATGAGATATTGTGGAGAAAGAAAATGGAAGTATCTGATATTTTCAATAATTTCAATGGCATTGTCTTATATGCTTAGAATGAATAGTTTAATATTTATTTTAGCTATAATGATATATTTATTTTTAGATTTAATAAGTAGCAAGGAAAAAGCTAAAATAATTTTGACAAAGATAGTAGCAATAATGTGTTTTGCAGTGTTAACTCTTATGCCTGCAACATTAGTAAAAAATTATTTTTTATCAAAAGAAGGACTTGATAAAAATAAGAGTTTTCCTAAAACGGGATACTTTTATATGGGAATGACCGAATCAGATTACTCAGCAGGTTGGTATTCATACAAATACGCAGATTACGCTTATCATGATATAGATAATGCAAATGAAAAATATATAAGTTTAATAAAAGAAAGATTAAATTATTTTAAAAATAATCCTTCATATACATTTAAATTTTATTTAATAAAATTATGCTCAATGTGGACAGAAAATGCACATTCTTCAATACGTAATAGAATTGTAATGGATGAAAATGGTAAAATAGTATATGATGGAAAAAATCAAGGTTTAACTGATTTAGAATTTTTACAAATTTTATATCAAAAAGCATTGATGTTTATAATATTTGGGTGTAGTATAATTGTATTAATACAAAATAGAAAAAATTTATCTAATGAACTCATATTGCTTCTTACAATATTTATTGGTGGATTTTTGTTCCATGTAATATGGGAAGCAAAGTCAAGATATATCATTCCATATATTGTTGTTCTTATGCCAATTGCAGCAATTGAAATAAATAAAGCAAAATTTAATATAAAAAAATTATTAAAAAGAAAGAAAACAGAATAGGTATATTTTTAAGAAGTCATAAGCCGTATTTTAGAATGTAAAATATAAATTATTAGAAAGGAGGAAATGTTAGAGTTAAAACTAACATGAGATAATAATAATGAAAAAAATTACAATAATTATTCCAGCATATAATGAAGAAGATTCATTACCCTTTTTATACGAAAGAATAGAAAAATTAATAAATAGCATAGAAAATTATGAATTTGAGATTCTTTTTGTAAATGATGGATCAAAAGATAAAACAATTGATTTAATAAAAGAATATAGAGAAAAAGATAATAGAATTTCATATGTTGACTTCTCAAGAAATTTTGGAAAAGAAACAGCTATGATAGCAGGACTTGATTATGCAAAAGGTGATGCTGTAATATTTATGGACGCAGATCTTCAAGATCCACCAGAGTTAATTCCTAAAATGATTGAATATTGGGAACAAGGATATGATGATGTTTATGCACAAAGAAAATCTAGAAAAGGTGAGACTTGGCTTAAAAAAATAACATCTAAAATGTATTATAGATTACTTCAGACATTAACAAATGTTGAGATTCAAAAAGACACAGGAGATTTTAGATTACTAGATAGAAGATGTGTTAATGCTTTGAAAAAAATGAGAGAATCTCAAAGATGTTCAAAAAGTATGTTTAGTTGGATAGGTTACAACAAAAAGGCTATTTATTATAATAGGGATCCAAGAATTGCAGGAAAGACTAAATGGAATTATAGAAAATTAGTTAATCTTGCTATAGATGGAATAACATCTTTTACGACATCACCACTTAGAATATCTACATATATTGCAATACCAACATTTATGGCATTATTTATATACTTTATATATGTAATAGCAAAATGTTGCATAGAAGGAGTTGTAATTCAAGCTTTTCAGGCAATAATTCTTTTAGTACTATTTTTCTCAGGAATACAGATACTTTTATTTGGAATTGTAGGAGAATATCTAGGAAGAATATTTAATGAAACAAAAAATAGACCTTTATATTTAATTAAAGAGTATAATGGAAAAAGAGAAACAAATGAATAAGCAGTTTACAAATTTTTTCGCTTTATACAGTACAACTATATTCACGTATCTTAAATAGTAACTTTATGCAAATAATTATATAAATATTAAATGTAGAATAATAATGGAGGGAAAAATCATGTGGGGAGATATTGCAATTGCATTTTTATTAGCTTGTATAACTTCTTTTGTTGTTACACCTTATACTATTAAGCTCGCTAAAAAAGTGGGTGCTATAGATATGCCAGAAGACAGGAGAGTAAATAAAAAACCAATGCCTAGAATAGGTGGACTAGCAGTTATATCTGGATTTATTGTATCAGCACTGTATTTAGTAATATCAATGTCAATAGAAGGCAAGCTCGACTTAAATGATACAGAAAATTATAAATCTAAACTTTTAGGATTTCTAATAGGAATAATCTTTTTGGGTATATTTGCTTTTTGGGATGATATTAAA
Source organism: uncultured Clostridia bacterium (assembly GCA_947624715.1). The sequence continues at coordinate 5,193 of CANQLO010000004.1, read as the reverse complement.
AACTTAAAACCAATACAGAAACTATTAGCACAAGTTATATCTGCAATTATAATTTACTCTTTTGGAATAAGAATAGAAGATATAAGTGGTTGGATATTACCAGAACCAATTAGCTTTATACTAACAGTTGGATGGATAGTTGGAATTACAAATGCAATAAATCTAATAGATGGACTAGATGGGTTATCATCAGGAATTACTCTGATTTCATGTATATTCTTATTACTTATATTTGCAACAAATGGTTCACCAATAATTTCAATAGTCTTAATAACAGCACTAGCAGGTGCAATATTAGGATTTTTACCATATAATGCAAATCCAGCAAAAACATTTATAGGAGATGTTGGAGCACAATTTTTAGGATTCTCAATGTCAGTTATAGCAATTTTAGGAGTTGCAAAAACAGTCACATTAGTTGTTTTAATTGCTCCAGTATTAATATTAGGACTTCCAATATTTGATACATTATTTGCAATAATTAGAAGAATTGTTAAAGGAAAATCATTCAAAGCTGTATTTAGTGCAGATAAAGGACATTTACATCATAGATTAATGAAACATGGATATACTCAAAAACAAGCAGTATATATTTTATATTGTATAAGTGCATCAATAGGACTATTTACAGTAATTTTAATTAATGATGGTATATGGAAAGCATTATCATTAGTAATTATAATAGCTGCAATTTTAGGCCTAGGAAGTAAGCAAATAAAAAAATATAATAGAGAAATATTAAAACAAAATAAAAGAAAAGAAATGTTGCTAGAAGAAAAAAATGTGGAGAATGAAGATGGAGAAGAATGATTTAATTAATCCAAGTCTAGAAAATGAAGTAGAAGAAAAACAAGAAAATGTTTTAAGACCAAAGTTTTTAAAAGATTATATTGGTCAAACAAAGGTAAAAGAAAATATGAAAGTATACATAGAGGCCGCGAAAATTAGACGCGAGCCTCTTGACCATGTTTTGCTATATGGACCTCCTGGACTTGGAAAAACAACATTAGCAAACATAATTTCAAACGAAATGAATTCAAAAATAAAAATAACATCAGGTCCTGCAATAGAGAAAGCTGGTGACTTAGCTGCATTACTCACCAACTTATCAGAATTTGATGTTCTTTTTATAGACGAAATACACAGACTAAATAAAAATGTTGAAGAGATATTGTATCCAGCCTTAGAAGATTTTACATTAGATATTATTATTGGAAAAGGACCAACAGCAAAATCAATAAGACTGGACTTACCTAAATTTACATTAATAGGAGCAACAACCAAGGCAGGTTCATTAACAACACCATTAAGGGATAGATTTGGTATTGTAGAAAGGCTAGAATTATACGAACCAGAAGATTTAAAAACAATTATAAAAAGATCTGCAAGCATTTTAAATATAAATATTGATGAAGAAGCAGCTATGGAGATAGCAAAAAGGTCAAGAGGAACACCAAGAATTGCAAACAGGTTATTAAAACGTGTTAGAGATTATGCATCAGTATTAGGAAATGGAGATATTAACTTAGATTTAGCCAAAATATCTCTTAATAAGCTAGAAATAGATGACATTGGCTTAGACTCTATTGATAAAAGATTGTTAGATACACTGATAAACAAATATCAAGGAAGACCTGTTGGAGTTGATAGTTTAGCAACATCATTAGGAGAAGAAGTTTCTACAATAGAAGATGTTTATGAACCATATTTAATACAAATTGGATTTGTAGCAAGAACGACTAGGGGAAGAATAGCACTTCCAGCAGCATACAAACATTTAGGAATAAGTTTGCCAGAAAAAGAAACAAATAAAAGATATAATAACCAAATAGGAATTGAATAAAAAGTTGAAATTGAAGCTATTTAATAAATAGTAGAAAAAGGAGATTAGATGAAATTATTATTACATACTTGTTGTGCACCTTGTAGTGTATATTGTATAGACAAATTAAGAGAAGAGAAAATTGAACCAACTGTATATTGGTTCAACCCAAACATACACCCATACACAGAATATAGAGCTAGGAGAGATTGTTTAAAAGAATATACGAAGAGTATAAACGTAAACGCAATTTTTGAAGAAAATTACGGATTAGACGAATTTTGCAAAGAAGCGGTAAAAGATTTAAAAGCAAGATGCATAAATTATTGCTATCCAGTAAGATTAAAAAGAACTTTTGAATATGCAAAAGAAAACGGTTATGATGCAGTATCAACTACTCTTTTATATAGCATTTACCAAAATCATGAATTTATAAAAAGCTACATGGAAAAGCTTTCAAAAGAATATGGAATAGATTTTGTGTATAGAGATTTTAGAGAAGGCTTTTGGGAAGGACACAATAAAGCAAAAGAACTTGGACTTTATATGCAAAAGTATTGTGGGTGCATTTTTTCGGAAGAGGAAAGGTACGAGAAGCAGATTGAAAAAGAGCAATTAAGTTATATGAAAGAATAAACGAAAACAAAACACATTATATAATGATAAAATATAAGTAGTATTAAATTATCGCAAAAAAAGTTGTCAAGAAAAATTTTACAACTGCCCCAGATGAAAATTAATTAAAGGAGGATTATGATATTGAATAATAATTTAGAACTTGATTTTAATGAAATTATAAAGATGATTGAAACTAGGAGAAATAATGCTTATAAAAAAGTAAACGAAGAACTTATTTCTTTATATTGGGACTTTGGAAAATATATAAGTGAAAAAGTAAATGATTCTAATTGGGGAGAAAAGATTGTAGATAAGTTAGTAGACTTTATGAAAAGAGAATATCCAACAATGAAAGGATTTAATAGACGTGGAATTTATAGAATGAAACAATTTTACGAAACTTATAAGGATAATGAAATTGTGTCAACACTGTTGACACAATTGAGTTGGAGTAATAATGTGATTATTTTAAGCTCTACTCACTCAATGGAAGAAAAAGAATTTTATATACGAATGTGTATAAAAAATAATTACTCTGCAAGAGAATTAAACAGACAAATAGAAAGTGGATACTTTCATAGATATATGCTTTCAGATGGAAAAGCAAATCAAAGTTTAACAAAAGCTACTGGAGAAGAAGATTATCCAAATACAAGAATATTAGATACTTATAGTTTAGAATTTTTAGACTTACCAAATAATTATTCAGAAAAAGACTTAAAAAAAGCAATTATTTCAAATATGAAAGATTTTATATTAGAAATAGGAAAAGATTTTACTTTTGTGGGAGAAGAATATAGAGTACAAGTTGGTGGACAAGACTTTTTCATAGATTTACTATTCTATAATAGAGCATTAAGTTGTTTAGTAGCATTTGAATTAAAAATAGGAGATTTCCAACCAGAATATATATCAAAAATGGATTTTTATTTAGAGGCTTTGGATAGGCAAGAAAAAAAAGAAAATGAAAATCCAAGTGTAGGAATAATTTTATGCAGTGGTAAAAATGAACAAGTTGTAGAATATGCAATGAGTAGAAGTATGTCACCAACAATGGTATCACAATATACTTTAAAATTAATTGATAAAAAACTTTTAGAGAAAAAATTGAAAGAAATAAGTGATATGGTAGAAGAAAATAATAGGAAAAGCCCAGAGGAAGAAAGATATTTACGACAAAATAAGAAATAGTAGAAACGACTATAATTGGAAGTTATATATGTAATATGGTAAATTATAATAAATGGATTATAATCCAACATAATAATGGATTATTAAGTATGAATGGAATAGGAGGAATGTTTATTGAATAATGTAGAAAATTTAAAAGACTTAATCATATATCAAAGTCAAAACAATGAAAATATATCAGTAGAAGTTTTATATAATGATGAAGATTTTTGGCTAACACAAAAATCTATGGCAGAATTATTTAATGTTGAAGTAAATACCATCAATTATCATTTAAAAGAAATCTTTAAATCTAAAGAATTAGATGAAGAAACAGTTATTCAAAAAATTCGAATAACTGCAAATGATGGTAAAAAGTATAATACAAATTTTTATAGTTTAGATGCAATAATAGCAGTTGGGTATAGAGTAAACTCAAAAGAAGCCACAGATTTTAGAATATGGGCAACTAAAACCTTAAAAGAGTATATAAAAAAGGGCTTTGTATTAAATAGTGAGCTATTAAAAAACGGACCAAAATTTGGAAAAGACTATTTTGATGAATTACTTGTAAAGATAAAGGAAATTAGAGCAAGTGAGAGAAGGTTTTATCAAAAGATTACTGATATTTTCAAAGAATGTAGTTATGATTATGATAAAAATAGTGAAGTGACAGGAGAATTTTATAAAAATGTTCAAAATAAATTACATTTTGCAATAACTGGAATGACAGCTCCTGAAATAATTTATAATAGAGTTGACAGTAATAAGAAAAATATGGGGCTAACTACTTGGAAAAATGCACCAGATGGAAAAATACTTGAAACAGATGTAACTGTTGCAAAAAATTATTTAGATAAAGAAGAAATTGAAGAATTAAATAATTTAGTTTCAATGTATCTTGATTATGCAGAAAGACAAGTAAAATTAGGTAAAATCATTTCAATGAAAGAATGGAAGGACAAGCTAGAAGTATTCTTGAAAATAAATGAGTATAATATTTTAGAGGATAATGGCAAAATAAAAAGAGAAATAGCAAATAAGTTAGCCTTAGATGAATATAAGAAATATAGAGTTGTACAAGACGAAAAATATATTTCTGACTTTGACGAGCTTTTAATCGAATCAAAAGACATAAAAAATAATGAGAATTAAAAAACAGATAATTTAATAACATATAAAAAATTAAGTTATTGCTAGAAAAATCAATGAGTTGAGGAAAAATGATGTGTGTCGATAAATTATTCACTCAGCGGAGGAAAGATATCAAAAGAAAATAGAAAAAGTAAAAAATATATTATATATAAAAATTAAAGAAAGTATGGTGATAAGAAAATGTTAATAATGTTAATAACAATAATAGTTTTAATATGTTGCTTTTGTAGTGAAAGTAAAAAAGCTCATCAATTAGAAGAAGAAAACAAAAGATTAAAACAAGAATTAAGTAAATATATTCCAAATCAGAATTTTTACACAAACCCACAAAATATGCAACAAGGAAACATAGGATACCAACAGCAAAATAACATGGGATACCAACAGCAAAATAATATGGGATACCAACAGCAAAATAATATGGGATA